>JAUVXY010000025.1 GCA_030603375.1 Actinomycetes bacterium
CCGGCTGAAATATATTAATAGATTTCATCAAGGTCTATGATTTTTCTAATTCAGGAACAGGCTTTTTTCTTAAAATATGTTCGAGCTGCGTCTAATAGAGCCAGCCAATTCGAACGAATACCAGCTAAAACTCCTTCTTTACCCTCATTATGGTGAAGGATTGTTCGCATTGAATTTCCCAAAAGTATTTAGCGCGGTTTGACGAACTGTCTTTTAATACATTAGGAATGACATTAGGCAAATACTCAGGATCGCAGTTTGTACTCTCACATGAATTTATCAGCCGATTTGGTTCGAATTTTCCTTATGGATCAGTTGTTGTGATCAGGGATTTACGCGGCAGGGTTCTTGGCGGTGGAAAAATACTTCCTGACTGCATTCACAACCTTCTGCCAACAAGGTTGGTGAATTGATTTGATTATCGGTACATCGAAATTTAAATAATTTGTCGTAGTTTTACTCATATCTGAATAATATCCCCGGTACTCTGCTGGTAAGAGCTCTGCCATTTGATACATTATCTCATCTACAATCAACTGGCGTTCTTCTTTATCTGGATAGGTGCTACTTGGGCAAATCATGAATGGCGCGCCAACTTGCATCGTGATCTTTGTTCGGCGCAGCTTTTTGATGTTCTCAGAAAACTTTTCCCCACCATATTGGACAATAGGCATAATCGGAGCTTTACTTTTCAAGGCAATGACCACCACACCGGCGTGTGCCTGGATCAACCGCCCATCGTTTGTGCGTGTTCCCTCAGGTGCAATTACAAAAAAATGTCCCTGATTGAGAACATCAACTGCTTTTTTTAAAGCTTGAAAATCAGCAGTACTTCGATCAACCGGAATGGACCCCCAAGTATTAAATAGGAATCTTAAAAAGGGGGTATCAAATGTCTCCTTTTTAACCAAAAAAAAGATCTTACGAGGGTATGAAAAGATCAAAGCTGCCAGCACGTCTAAAAAGTTTATATGATTACCAATCAATATCATTGGACCCTGAAACGGCACAGCCTTTAATGCTTCTTTATTTACATTACATATCACAAATAATACAAACCTCATAAAAAGGCTGGTTAGAAATTTAATCATTAATTATCAGTCTCCAACTATTAAATCAATCTGCTTTGTGAATATTTTTGCAGACAAACAATCTCCCTTTTTACAAATCGTTTCTCCATCAGCATGCACTGGAAGACTTCCTTTCAACGCGGTGATTTCAATACTACTAGTCAATGGCATTTTAACAAAAGGATGACCTTCTTGTGTTCCAGCCATAATTTTGGTCATCAATTTGATAACACTGATTCTGCTTATCTGATCAACGATCATTAAACTAAACAATCCGTCATCAGGTTTCGATAAGGGAGTCATTTTGAATGAAGTGCCCATCCGCCACCCATTCATAACTGATATGATCAGACATTGTTGTTCAAAAGTCTCATTATCAAGTTTGACCCTCAGGGTTGGAGCTTTGAAATACAAAAATATCGTTTTTATCGCTGCAATCAAATAACCCGGTATTCCTGAGAGGAAGGCAGGTAATTTTGCTGCTTCAAAACCCACGATGGTATCAAACCCAATGCCAATTCCATTCCCAAAGAATTTTCCCTGAGGATAATTTCCTCCAAAGACTTGTCCCACATCAATGGTTCTCGTTTTTCCAGTTGCAATTGCTTTTACAGCATCTTCAAGCTCTACAGGAATCCCCATACTAGCAGCAAAATCATTACCCCGCCCTGCGGGGATCACTGCTAGCTTTGGGATTTTCTTACCTTCAAGTTTAGATGCCATCAGGCCGTTAATGATCTCATTTGAAGTACCGTCACCGCCTACGGCAACGACCACATCATAGTCTTTTTCTGCAGCCTCCTGGGCCAGGACAGTAGGATCACCAGGTTTGGCTGAAACTATCAGTGAATAATCTGACAAATACTCCTCTAATAGTTTTTCAATTTTTGTTTGGTTTTTTAAAGTTGCACCCTTTGCAGCACTTGGATTTAATATAACCAGATATTTCATATTGATTATAATAATCTTTATTATTAATAATTTAAAGATATAAAAAGGGTATTTACCTTAAGAAACCAATTCTGGTAAAAAAATATCCTCATTCAAGATCAATAAAGTGGTTCTAACTTTGCACACTGTCCCCAGCCACTCTGTGCAATAAGCAAAGTGATCAACTTCCCTAATATATATAGAAGTTGACTTTTCACTAACAAGGGACTCCTGGGCCATACGATTATAATACCTATTAACTTTTGACATCAATAACGCAATACGTTATTATTCTCCCATGATAATTTCTTTTCGGGACAAAGAAACTGGAAAAATTTGGGAACAACAATATTCCAGGAAATTGCCTGGAGATATTCAAAGGATTGGACTAAGAAAGTTAATAATTATAAATAGAGCAAAAGACTTGGAAGATTTAAGAATTCCTCCGGGAAATAAACTGGAAAAATTGACAGGTAATAGGCAGGATCAATTTAGTATAAGAATTAATAATCAGTGGGGAATATGTTTTTATTGGAAAAATGGGGTTGCCAGTTCTGTAGAGATAACTGATTATCATTAGGAGAAAAAGATTATGAATAAAATTAAAAATATTATACCAGGAGAAATTCTTTTAGAAGAATTTCTTAAACCATTAAACATTAGTGCTTACAGATTATCTAAAGATACTAGAATGCCTGCTACCCGGATATCTCAGATTCTTAAAGGAAGGCGTAGAATCACAGCTGATACAGCATTGAGATTATCCAGATATTTTGGAAACTCTGCTGATTTCTGGATGGGTATACAGAATGAGTTTGATCTAAGGGAAGAAGTAGAGAGAATTGAAGCTGAATTAGATAGAATTCCTAGAGCTGTTTGAACCATTAAAAATTTATAATGCTTTAGGTT
Source organism: Actinomycetes bacterium (assembly GCA_030603375.1). Lineage (GTDB taxonomy): Bacteria > Actinomycetota > Humimicrobiia > Humimicrobiales > Humimicrobiaceae > JAUVXY01. The sequence goes on from JAUVXY010000025.1 coordinate 2,910, forward strand.
TATAATATATTATACAAATCAATTAAGTCTCTCATAAAATGGTTCGAAATTTCGCAACCCGGGCCAGCCACTATGTGCAGTAAGAAAAGTGACCAATGTCTGAAATTGAACAATTTGATTTTTAGTTCAATCGGAACCAAGTTCTAATATTACTCAGAGACGAAGTGGGAGGTTTGAACTTGTTGCTATCTCTATTAACTCTAAGTTTTCTCCGCCAGAAAGAGCGGTAATAAAGATTCAACACCCAGAGTGGCAGCAAATAACGGTGTGTAATTCCCAATCTCCTCCAAATAGAGGGTAGGCTATAGAACTCGCACCAAACCCAGTCATGCCCCTTTTGCAGAATCTCCCGTGACATTAGCTTTGGCTTAAATACAATGCTAGACTCATACTGTGACCAGTCTTTGGTGACTATTCGTCCAGCCTTATCCAAAGATTCGTATAAGGCGGTACCCGGATACGGAACGGGCCAGGCAAATTGAGCGCTCTCTAGCTTCATTTTTTGGGCAAAGCGGACGGTGCGTTCGAAAACATATTCATCGTCTTCGTCTAAGCCAAGGATAAAGAAGCCATGGATGGCGATGCCATGGGAGTGGATCTTCCTGATCACCTTTTCGTATTCGTCCACCACATTCACTTTCTTGCCCATCGCCGCCAGATTGTCCTGGGAAAGTGTCTCAAACCCGATAAGCAGGCTCATACAGCCGCTCGCGGCTGCCAGTTTGAGTAATTCGTCATCTCTTGCTATGGTAACTGAGGCCTGGGCAATCCATTTAAGTTTGTAGGAAACAAGGGCGCGAAAGAGCTCTTTAGCGAACTTGGGTTTGCCAACGATATTATCATCAACGAAGCAGATAAGTTTCTTATAGTTCATTGTTTCGATCTCCTTGAGAATTTCTTCTACCGGTCGGCAGCGATAAGTATGACCGAAGAATGAAGTAACTGAGCAGAAGGAGCAGGCATGGGGACAGCCTCTAGTAGTTGAGATTGTGTTACGGAAATAGTACGCTCCATTGGTGAACAAATCTCGCCTAGGGATAGGTAAGTTAAGCAAGCTGGGCTGCTTACATTGGCTGTATATCCTTTGTAGTTTATTTGCATTAAAATCCTCGATCACATTTTCCCAAATTCCCTCGGCTTCCCCGATTACTACGGCATCGGCGTGCTGACTTGCCTCTTTGGGTAGAGCGCTAGGGTGACTACCCCCTAAGATAACCTTCACTCCTTTCGCTCTGAAGGTATCAGCGATCTCGTAGGCGCGTTTAGCCGTAATAGTTAATGCTGTGATCCCCACTAAATCGATTTCCTTTTGGAAATCAATAGCTGTGACATTCTCATCAGTTAATGAGACTTCGACCTCTGGTGGGGTTAGGGCGGCAACCATCGATAGACCCAGGTGTGGGCCCGGTGCCTTCTTCCGATTAAGGAAACTCACTTGCGTAGCCGGGACAATTAGCTCCAGTTTTATAAGAACTCCCCCTTTCGAGGTATTATATGGAATTATATAGAGACTGCTAAGGCGCCTATGTTTATAATGTTACAGTAGCTAATTGCCTTTGGCATTATGTAGATATCGTTAAAACAAATCTCTTTTATTATTTTTAAAAGGCCTTTTTTAACTATCAATATTTTCATTTTGTTTTTTTATATAAAATAATTTTTATATTTCTTATCTTTATAAGTACTAATTATATAATAATTTTTGAACTCTTTCTTTTTGCATATTTTCTTTAAAGAAATGAATTATAAGTCTAAAAATGTGCCTAAAAACATAAAAACCGACCCATTCAGTCGATTTCGTTATTAACTTCACTTTCCTCAAAGCGACCATATAAAAGAAAAGTTTCACAACTTCTAAATTATTTTACTTTTAATACTATAAAAATATGTAATTATTGTAATAAAATTATAGTACTTCTACTTTGAACATACAACTTTAAGCAAAATAGGAATTTTTTAAATAAAGCTTAATTCTGGTATAAAAATATTCTTATCCGAACATACAATCCTGGTTCTAACATCGTTCGCTATGGCCAGCCGCTTCAGACAACCATACCGCAGATATTTAAAAGTGATAATCTTAAAAAAATTCATAATAAAAAATAAATATTTAAAGTTGATTGTTCTATTTCTTTGTAGAATTTTTAGAAGTAGATTTCTTTTTGGAGCTGGCAGTTTTTTTAACAGGAAGGATACTTCTAAGTATTTTTTCGGCATCATCTAAATCTTCTTTGTATTTTCTTGCATCTGACGGATTAAATGCACTGTTTCCCCTGTGATATTTTGTATCAGTAAAATTAAGCTTTTTAAAAAGGTTTGCCTCCTTAGCATAGCTTGCAGATAGGTGTTTTAATACACTAAAAGTGCTGACATGCCAACTTTTGAACCTCAAATCCTTGCTGTTTAGATTTCTTATGTTGTCTATTTCTTTTAGCTTGTTTTCCAGGCTTTTAAGTAATTCTTTTTTTTCCATAATTTTGTTGCAATAGCTTATTGGTTTAATATATCTTACTTTTATAATAATATATTTTATTTAAGAAAAATAAAAGAGTGGCAAGGGGAATCTTTTTATTTTAAATGTTTTTTTAGTATTTCTACAATCTTTGGGATTTTTTTCTTTATTTCTTCAGATAATTCCATTGAAAAATTATAGGCCGGACCAGTGCCGGCGTCGCCAAATATATTAACCCCGATTAAGTAGCCATTAATTTTTATTTTTGTTGTCATCTGCAGCAGAGTTAAAACATCCATGAGCCCTGTTTGGTGAAAAGAAACAAATTCAAGGCCAGGGTAGCTTGATGTACCTATATCGTAGAGTTCGTGAAGCGGGATGACATAAATATCCCCTTTTGAATTTTTCTTGCAGATTTTGCCGGAGTTCGTAGATTTACATTCAGAGGTTTCTTTGAGGCTGCTTCCGGATATTTTCACAGCATCTACGATTAGGAACTCACTGTCTTTATATGTCTCAAAAATTGGAAGTAAGCCATAACCGGCAGTTGCTCCGTCTATTACTTTTACATGTGGGGACAGACTCATTTTTTCAACTTCTTTTATAACATGTATCCCTATTCCCTCGTCCCCAAGAAGTATATTGCCAATTCCAAGAATTACAGTCTGTATATTTTTAGTTTCTGAATGCTTATCCAATTTATTTAAAGCAAATCTAAATTTTTAAGTATTATGGGAACATGCTTTTCCCACCCAAGTGCCTGGATGTGAACTCCTGCACACATTGGCTTAACTTTATTTATAAGTTCTGTAGCAATTTCAATGCACATTGATGCCTTGTCTTCCGTTTGCTCCATCTTTTTTATAACTGATTCGGGTACGCATACTCCGGGAACAAATTTATTCATATAGTTAGCCATTCTTTCTGATTTTAGGAGTATTACTCCCACAATAATTGGAACACGGATATTCATTTTTGATATCTTATCCATAAATTTTTCAAAAGATTCTGCATCAAATACTGCCTGTGTTTGAAAAAATTGTGCACCCTGGTCTATTTTCTTCTGCATCTTTATTAACTGCAGTCCAGAAGCTGCTTCAGTATCTGATCCCGGGTTCACAACTGCTCCCTTGAAAAACGACGGTTTTTTAGAAAGTTCCTTTCCGGCTATATCATAGCCTTCCTCTAATCTTTTAATTGCCCAGAGAAGCTGTACAGAATCCAAATCAAAAACTGGCTCTGCACCAGGGTGGTCCCCGGTAGTAGGATAGTCTCCGGTAAGTGCCAGTATATTTCTTATTCCAAGAACATAGGCACTCAGCAGATCTGATTGAAGAGCAAGCCTGTTTCTGTCCCTGCAGGTAACCTGAAATATTGGATCTATCCCCATATCTTTAAGTATATGGCAGGTAGCAAGAGAACCAAGTTTCATAACAGAACTCTGGAGGTCTGTTACATTTACACCATCCACAATTCCTTTTAGTATCTTTGCTGTTGTTATTATTTCTTCATCTCCAGCACCTTTTGGGGGGCCTATTTCACATGTAACAGCAAATTTCCCTTTTTCCAGCGCATCTTTAAGGCTTGATTCTATGTTTGCTGCTTTCTCGTTTTTCTTATTTAATATTTCTGAAGTCATATTACCTCCTCGTCTAAAGCCCATAGATTAGTTTTTCTTATTTCTGGTGATGGAAGCATTTTTTTATAATTCCTTGGCTCAATAAATTTGTACAGCCTATCCAGCTGTCCCAATTTTTCAAGGCGTTTGTAAATAAGTTCCCATCCGCAGTCTCTCTCTGGATCGGTTTCACATTTTCCATTGCTTTGGCCGGCACAAGCACCGTTTAAAAGCTTTTTTGGACATGCAGTATACGGACATATGCCGCCTGTATACTCAAGAACGCAATCTCCACACGCATCGCATCTTTCTGTACCCTGCCACATTCCAGTAATACCACCAAATGTTTTAGTATTTAGTGCAGGATAACAAATTTTACCCAGAGCCTCTGTAGATGCCTGAACTCCTAAGCCGCAAGACACAACCAGTACAGCATCTGAATTTTTTATATCGTTTAATTTTACCCTTACCCTTGATTTAATAAGTGCTTTCTGGCACAGGAAATCTATTGGCATTACTCCAGTTATAATTTTGCCTTCTTTTTCAAGTTCGCTTTTTATATTGTTTACCACAGCTTCCCCGCCTGTGTCTGCGCCTTCGGGGCATCCTTCACAGCTGAGGATAAAAATTTTCTTTTCATTCTTTAATTTTTCAATAATTTCTGGTAGTGGTTTCTGTTCAGTTAATATCATAAAGCCTCCTAGACTAGCAAATTAATTTTATATAAATATTTATAACTATACTACCTTATATTTACCAACCAGGTTTCCTTTTGCTGTTACGACATGTACGGCGCATGCTGTACATGGATCAAAACTTCTGATAACCCTCAAAATTTCTACAGGACTTTCGCTTTCCTTTACTTTAAGTCCAATTAATGCCTGTTCATATGGACCCGGATTTCCATCTTTATCTTTTGGAGATGCATTCCATGCAGTTGGGGTTATTACCTGGTAATTAGAAATTCTTCCGTCCTTAACTGTAAGCCAGTGGCCAAGGGCTCCTCGTGGAGCGCTTGCAAGTCCGATTCCCTTTCCTTCCATGGGTGGAACATATTCAGTGGTCGCAGGCTCTCCTGCTTCTAAGTCCAGTGCCCAGATTTTTGAGTGATGGCACAAGATATTTGCAACCAGCGCTCTTGACAGGTGCCTTCCCATAACTGAATAAAGGTTTGAAATCTTTCCGTTAATTTTTGAAAGTGAAGTTTTTAGTATATCTTTTACAAATGTATTGTCTTTGCTAAGATAAGTTGCAAGCAATGACGATATGGGTCCGGTTTCATAAACTTCACCATTATACCTTGGCGATTTTATCCATGAATAAGCTTCGCTTTTTCTGGCATCTGGTTCTGTTAAACCATTTTCCGGGTTTAGCGGAGATGAATCTTTGTACCAGCTGTGCATCACGTCTTCAGTTATATTGCCTATATCCAAACTCTTGTATTTGTCAATATCTTCTATGAGCCCTCCAGCAATAAGGCTATCGTTATAGTGTCCATTTGTTTTTACTTTGTAAGATTGGTATGCAAGCAGTTTCTGGCATCCTTTTCCTATTCCAAGATAATCGCTGTATGCTTCAGCAACTGCAAATACATCTGGCAGATAACAATTTTTAACAAAATCTTCAAGTTCGTCAAGTCTCCACAAGTATGAGTGAATCTTATCAGAGGTTAGCCGTTCGGATACCCCGCCTGCTACAATTGCAGAATCATGGGGCCATTTACCTCCAAAAATACTTGCCATCTCCTGAGCTTTTCTGTACAAATCCAGAGCTTTAAGATAATGGCTGGCAACTTCATTTGTAGTCCTGGCATCAAGCCTGTAGTCTATTTCATCATGCGGCAGGAATGGTTTAGAGTAACCTTGCTCCAGGAAAAGTTTTAAGTTATTTAAATCTAAATTGTTGCCTCCATATTCTGATACTTTAGAAGGGTCAATATAATCAAGTCCGCTCAGTATGTAAAAATGCAGGATGTGGTCAGCAATTGTTCTTGTGGCATGGATTAGGTTCCTCATTAAAATTCCGTTTTCGGGAATTTTATCTGTAAGCCCTGCACAATCTTCTAAAGCTGAAACAGAAGCTATGGCATGCGGTTCCGGACAAACACCGCATATTCTCTGGGAGAGTAGAACTGCGTCCCTCGGATCTCTTCCTTTAAGTATGATTTCCATCCCCCTGAACAGGGTACCGCTTATGTTTGCATCCTTTATTTCTCCATTATCTACGATAGCTTCAACTTTTAAGTGGCCCTCTATTCTGGTTATGGGATCTATAACTATTTTTTTCACTTTTTCACCTTCTTATTTTTTATTTTTAGTTACAATTTTTTTTTCGTTAGCAGGAACTTCTACATCAATTATTTTTTCATAAAAATCACCCAAATAGTCGGGATATTCAGGCTGCGTACATCCACTGCATGGCGATCCGCTTCCTATGGCCCAGTTAATTTTGTTATTCCATCTCCTTGTAGGACAGTCGGAATAGGTTATTGGCCCCTTGCAGCCTAACTCATATAAACAGCCCTCGTCTCCAAGACGCTTTGCAAATTTTCCTTCATCAAAATATGCTCTATTTGGACAATTTTCATGAACCAGCTTTCCGAAATATGCTTTTGGTCTCTTTAAATCGTCTAGCTGAACTTTTTCCAATCCTTTGGTTAGTACAGCCTCCAATGTCCCAAACAGCCAATCAGGATGTGGCGGACAGCCCGGAATATTGATAAGAGGGGTTTTGATTTTGTTACTTAAGAAGATGTCTCCAACGCTGAGCGAGCCTGTTGGATTAGGCAAAGCTGCTGCAATACCTCCAAAAGATGCACATGTACCAAGAGCTATTACCATACTTGCGTTTGGAGCCAGTTTTAATACTTCTTCAAGCATGGTATATTTTTTACCATTTTTTTCTCCTATTACACAAAAAATACCATTTTCTTTGGTGGGCACAGCTCCATCTATAATTAATACATAACCTTTCTCACTGGCTGTTTTTTCAAGAATATCCATAGCAAGATTTCCGCTTGCGGCCATAATGGTTGGATGAAAGATGAATTCAAGCTTAAAGCCCGGAATAATGTCCTGTAATAAGATATTTTTTATTGATGGATAGCTGGAGCATAATGTGGATGTTGCACATCCGGTACATGCTGCTCCCTGAAGATAAACTACAGGTATTGTTTTTTTGCTTTTTTTAGAGTTCATATCATCTCCTTGTAATTTATAGTTCTATAGTTCTATATTTATTTAATATTTTAGTTGAACTATGTGATTAGTATTACTAATTGTGATTAGTTTATAGGTGGAAAAGTATCATCTTTAACAATTGATGTCAATAAATGTTTGTAAAGAGTTTGTAACAAAGATAATGTCTTGACAAAGAGATAAATTTGTAATTGAATATTATACTATTATATTGCTATAATGAAGCTTTAAAATTTAGATTAAAAGTATCAGGAGGTAAGAAACTATGATGGGGCAAAGTCAGAAGCCAATAGAGGAGATATTAAAGTCTCTTAATGGTAAAAAAAGTGTTGCTATTGTAGGGTGTGGTGGATGTTCCACTGTATTTCATACAGGGGGGGTGGAAGAAGTTGATGAAATGGCTGAAATTCTGACTGGTAAAGGGAAAGACGTAAAAAAAGTAGCTCTTCCTTTTGCAGTCTTTGCATGCTATCAGCCATTTAGCTCTATGTTTATTAAACAACATAAAAAGGATTTTGAAGAATGCGATATTATTCTTATGATGAGTTGTGGAGATGGATTGCAGACAGTAAGGCAGATTTTAGATGAAGAACTAAGTATTGTAAAACCAATATATCCTGCAATTAATGCTATGGGAGTTTCGGGTGGAGGTCCAAATATATTTATGGAGAAATGCCAGGCATGTGGAGAATGTGTAATGGGAAAAACTGCAGGTATATGTCCACTGACTGAGTGTCCTAAGGGTCTGTTGAACGGACCCTGTGGTGGGACGCGTCCTGACGGTAAATGCGAAGTTGATTCTGATAAGGATTGTGCATGGCATTTAATTTATAATCGTCTGAAGAAGATTGGTGAAGCGGATAAGATAAATACGTTTAATGAACCTCAAGATTGGAGCAAAGCCTTAAGACCAAGAGTTTTTGAAATAGAACCATTGGACTTACATAAACACCTTGGGCGTACTAAAAAAGTAATAGAATCACTTGGAATTTAGAGAGGAGATAAAAGGATGAAAACAAATAGCAATCTTGAGAGGGTACTTAATTCTGGTAAATTTGCAGTTACTGCTGAGCTGGGGCCGCCTACTAATGCTGATAGTGAAATTATAAAAAAGAAGGCTAAATTACTTAAAGGGTATATCGATGCTTTTAATGTAACAGATGGTCAGACAGCAGTTGTAAGAATGTCCAGTTGGGCTACCTGCCTTATAGCAGGAGAGGAAGGTCTTGAACCAATAGTTCAAATGACAACCAGGGATAGAAATCGCATTGCATTACAAATGGATATATTGGGTGTAGCAGCACTGGGGATAAACAATATATTATGTCTTACTGGTGATCATATGAGTTTTGGAAATCACCCTCAAGCTAAAGGGGTCTGGGATATTGATTCAATTCAACTTATAAGAATTGTAAAAAGAATGAGAGATGAAAAAGAATTTGCAAGTGGTGACAGGATAGATGTAGAGCCGCATCTTTTTATTGGTGCAGCAGCAAATCCCTTTGCAGATCCTTTTGAACTGCGAGCGCCAAGATTGGCCAAAAAGGTAGCTGAAGGAGTAGATTTTATACAGACTCAGTGCATTTTTAATATTGATAAGTTTGAAGAATGGATGAAGGAAGTACGCAATCTCGGTCTTCACAAGAAAGTGAAAATTCTTGGTGGGCTAACTCCTATAAAATCGATTGGTGCAGCTAAATATATGAAAAATAAAGTTCCAGGTATGGATGTTCCGGATAGTTTAATTGATAGACTCTCAAAAGTCCCAAAAGAAGATGTATCGAAAGAAGGAATTAAAATTGCTGTGGAAACGATACAGAGGTTACAGGGAATCGAAGGAATTTCCGGGGTTCATATAATGGCTATAGAGTGGGAAGAGATTGTTCCAGAGATAGTAAAGTTGGCAGGACTTTACCCGCGTCCATGAAGTAGAAATTAGTCAACTTTATAGTTGAGTTTTGCTTAGCTCCGTAATAAGAGATTTCTAATTTCGAATTATTGAGTACCTTGCTGCCTCAGCTAAAAAAGTATCTGAAACCAATGCTTGACAAGAAATAATTGTTTGGCTGTTATATTAGCAAATTAATATATTCATATCAATTGTTTAGTAACCTATAATTTACTTTGCTTTTTCAATAGCATCTTTAGGACAGGATGGTATACATTCGTAGCATCCTGAGCAAAGACTTGCATTAATAAATGGTGCCTCATATGGTCCTTCTTGTTTAATAATTTTTTTTGAACATGCACTTACTGCTTTGCAAATCCCATCTTTGCATTCTTTAGGATCGCATTTATTATAATTAATTATAGCTATTTTACTGGGCATTGTTAAAATTTAATCTTTGTCTTTTTATAAAAAAATAATATAGATGCTTTTTATTTGATATCTCTATATTACAATTATTATATACTAATTTAATAATGTGATAAATCAATATAGAAAATTTGATTGCTGATATTTATTAATTACTGCCAATAACTGGTAAAATATGGGTGCAAGAATGTAGATGCAAAACTGAGCAGTCAGCAATCTTTTATAATAGTAGATAAGTATTTGCAATCTTAAGGTTAAAAAAAATTGATTTTAAAAAATGTATAAATTCAAGAAAAAATTTGAGCAAATAGAGCATCTTTCAGATATTGGCATCAGGATCTATGGAAACAGCTTGAAACAGTTATTTGAAAATGCTGCTGAAGGCATGTTTTCTGTTATGTGTGATTTAAAAAAGATTGCACCGGTTGTTAAAAAAAATGTATTGATAAATGAAGAGAGCAATATAAGTTTAGAGGGGTTGCTTGTACTATGGCTTGAGGATTTAATTTACAAGTTTGAAGTAGATAATATGCTATTTTCAAGATTTAAAATTAAAAAATTTTTAACGGAAGATAGTAGGAGTATAATAAAAGCAGATATTTTTGGTGAAAAAGTAGATTTTGGAAAACATGAGATAATAGTTGCCGTAAAAGCACCGACTTACCACATGCTTGAGGTAATAAAAGACAGAAATAGCAGTGAATGGGTTGGCAAAGTAATATTTGATGATTAGAATTGGAGGATTTTACTATGAACAGATATAAGATTAACAAAATAAGCGACTTTAAATGGGAAATAGTAAAAGATGGCAGTTTGGGTATGAGAGTTCCCGGGATAATCTTTGCAGATGAGCAGCTTCTAAAACATGCAGTAGATGAAAATACCATAGACCAGGTCATAAACGTTGCATCTCTTCCCGGAATTCTAAAGGCATCTTATGCTATGCCTGACATACATTATGGATATGGG
>JAUVXY010000078.1 GCA_030603375.1 Actinomycetes bacterium
GAAGGTGACAACGGTATTATCGGCATTATGAACACGGAAGAATGCACCGGAGAGGTAACCGTTAAGAAGTATTTGAATGGTGCTACACCAACAGTTAGTGACTTCTCCATTGATTTCTTTGTCGAAGTTGATGGTACAAGACGAGGTCCACTTACCCTTAATAGGGCCAACATATGGAGTATGACCTTTGATACTCTTCCATGTGGTGCAGAAATAGAAATCTATGAAGATGAAACCTCACTGCCCGAAGGTGTCGTATTTGACCGGATAAGATCTACCAATGGTGATGCAAGTATTAATGGAAACTCCATTATCTTTACTGCAGTCGAAGGTGACAACGGTATTATCGGCATTATGAACACGGAAGAATGCACCGGAGAGGTAACCGTTAAAAAATACATAGATGATGAGTTGCCAACTGAAGGCTCATTTAACTTCTATGTTAAGTATGATAATACAACCAGAGGTCCATTCACCCTGGATTCAAGCAATGGATGGATTAAGAAATTTAACCTTCCATGTGACAAAGAATACGAAATCTGGGAAGATGAAGCCTCATTACCTAGCGGCATAGTATTTGATCGGATAAGGTCCACTGTACAAGGAGCGGTAATTAGTGGAAACTCTATTACCTTTACTGCTTCCTCTGGAGATAATGGTACCATCGCCTTTATGAATACTGAGGAACTTTATAAAATTGTAGTAGAAAAATCAACAGATGAATTGGTTGTAGCCAATACTGATTTTAACTTTAATCTTGTAGGACCTGGAACCAATGTAACTAAAATTATTAAAGCTGGTGCAGGAAGTAGTGGTAACATTACCTTTGAAAATCTTAAAGCTGGTTCCTATATTCTAACTGAAACTAATACTGGATTTAATACTTGGGTTTCATTTAGTCCTGATCCCAAAACAAGCGGAAGCTCTGGTAAAACAGTTACAATTAATTTACCTCAAGATGCAGATAAAAAGAATACTGTATATGTTTACTTCTATAACGATCCAACAAATGGAGGCGATGCTGACGCAGATGCTGACGCTGACGCTGATGCTGATGATGATGGTGACGGCGATGGCGATGGTGATGGCGATATAGAAGTTTTAGGTATACAGGAGCTTCCGTTTACAGGCGGCTTCAACTGGATTTACTACATTATTGGTTTTGTTCTTATCGCTGCTGGCGGTGTTGGCACTTATCTTACGAGAATGCCTAAAAGAAGATCAATAAGGTAAAAAAATACTAAAATTTTAGAGTAAAAAATATTAAAAAGTAACTTTGTTGGAAAGAGCACCTTATTTGAATAGGGTGCTCTTTCTGCTATAGTTGTAGATAAAAAGTATTGCGTAGTTATTGTATGGCATAAAGTGAGAGTGATATTTTTTGAAATATCTGCAGTATCCAATTTTTATATAAGTAAAATGATAAAATTTTTTAAATAGGTTAGGACTTAAATGCTATGTTTTAAAAAAGTGAAAAAGTATAAAAAAACTGCTTTGCAGCTAATGCTTTTATCTGTAATATTTTTTGTATTGGTTTCCACTGTTTCTGGCTGCAGAGGAGCAGATGAGGTAAAGGATGAAGTTATAAAAGAGGAAGCCTCAGATGAAATTACCGGTGAGGAAGAAAATATTGAAGAGGATTTAGAAGTTAATCAAGGTGACTTGATAGATGAAAAAATAAAGAGCGAATTTGAATTGCTGGCAGCAGAACCTGATGAATTCATAGATTTGTCTTATGAGGATAAAGAATATTTGATGGAAGTTGCATATAAGGCAGTGGACAATTATTTTAAAGATTCAGCCGAATCTCCGGATGATCTGTTTCTGGAAGAATATGATGATATAGGCAGAAAGGTATTTATTGGATTCAGGGTAAATGGCAGGAAAAAAGGATCGTACTCTGCAAGAAAGAACAATCTGGCAGAAAGTGTTTACATAGCAACAATAAGAACAATAGAGGATCAAAGATATGATGGAGGTATAACGGAGGATAATTTAAAAGATTTAAAGATCGAGATAATTATTTTGGGGGATGGAAAGAAGTTTGATGAAAATTACGAAAAGGGCATACATGGGCTGAGAATTGAAAAAGGCGATAAAAGCGCTACTTTTTACAATACTGTTGCAGTAGAGGGAAACTACAGCCATGAGCTACTTCTGGAAAAATTGTGTAAAAAGGCAGGGCTCAAAGAGGATTGTTCGGAGGATGATAGTGTTAATATATTTTATTTTCCAACTATTCATTTTGCCACCACCAGATTCTCAGATCAGGTGACCACTTTTTATAGATGCAATGTAGTTAATTTTAATCCTGAGATGAGTTTAGAAAAAATAAAAAAATCCTTAAATTTAGCTGAAGGCTGGATGCTGCTGAGTTTAGATGAGGACGGGTATTTTAATTATGAATACAGCCCTTCAACAGGTGATTACACAAAGAGTAATAATATGATAAGACAGCTTATGTCATCAAGATGGTTAGCCGAGAAAAGCAGTGAAAACGATGTCCTGCTGCAGATGCACAAGGTAAATCTGGATTATGTATTTAGGAATTGGTATAAGGAAGATGACGAATTTGGGTATATATATTATAAAAATAAGTCCAAAATTGGCGCTATTGCTATGGCTCTCAGGGTTCTAATATTTAGCCCATACTTTGAAGATTATAAAGGTGAAGCAGAAAAACTGGCTAACACTATTTTGGAACTGCAGAATGAGGACGGCTCATTCAGGGCATGGTATGTTGAGCCGGACTATTCGTATGACGAAAGTAGACTTTTGACTTATTACAGCGGTCAGGCAGTATTGAGCCTGGTGGAGTTTTATGAAAAAACAGGGGAATCAAAATACCTTGATGCTGCAACTGCTTCCCAGGATTTTTATATTAATGAATATGTAGATTTGATGGATATAAATTACTTTCCTGCATATGTTCCATGGCATACAATATCTCTGTACAGGCTTTATAAAATAACCGGGCTGGAGAAATATGCAGATGCTATATTTAAACTGAATGATGAGCTGATCCGGATGCAGAATCAGGATGGAAAGCAGTATATTGATTATTTGGGCAGATTTTATGATTCTAACCACCCGGAATATGGGGTACCATTTTCTGGGAGCACTGCCGTTTATGTAGAAGGACTGGCTTGTGCATACGAAATAGCTGAGCTTGAAAATGATTATGACAGAATGTATGAGTATAAAAAATCAATATTTTTAGGTGCCCATAATCTAATCAACCTTCAATTTAAAGGTCCGGACATGTATTATATGTCTCATCCTGAAAGAGTGGAAGGAGCAGTGAGATACAGAGTAGAAGATAACAGGATTCGGGTGGATACCACCCAGCACACCATAGATGCTTTTGAGAAAATATTAGAAATATTTTATAAATAGAGCCATAAAAGATGAAAAAGAAAATAAAATTCTCTTTGCTTATGTTAAGCGCCACAGGTATTTTCCATCTGCTGCGTTATTTCCGCAAAAAGCCCAAAGTTTTTGCAAAAGAAACCAATGCTCCGGTTCCAACTTCGCGTGAGCTAAAAGAAGAGGCTTTGGTAGAAAAAGAAGATCGTAAATTACCGGGGATGAGGAAAATAAAAAGATTAAAAATTTTTTTATTTGTCTTAATTGGTATCGGAGTTTTGTTTATGATGTATCCATTATGTACAAATTTTATAGCTTCAGTGAAAAAAACAGATGTCCTATCTTCGTGGGAGTCCGAGAAAGAAGTTGCTGTAGAACAAGAAGATTTGAATGCTGATCACACAAGAGATACTGAAGGGGAAGCTGAAAGTGAAGCTGAGAACAATGATGCTTTAGATTACAGAAATTTAGCGGCAGAAGATTTTTTCCCGTTGAAAATTATAATTCCAAAAATTGAACTTGAATGGATAGTCAATGAGGGTACGGACAGGAAAACTTTAAGGAAAGGACCCGGGCATATTCCTGAAACCAGGCTTCCCGGAGATATTGGAAGATGTACAATTTCAGGCCACAGGACTACTTATGGGGCGCCTTTTAACAGAATTGATGAATTGGAAAGCGGAGATCTTATTTACCTTGAGACAATAAAAGGTAAAATGCTTACCTTTTATGTAACCGGACAGGAAGATGTTTATCCGGAAGATGTCTATATCCTGGAAAGTTCAGGTAGAAGAGAACTGCTGCTTACAGCGTGTACACCGGAGTATTCTGCTGCAAAAAGGCTTGTAATAATATCAGAGTTACTGGATGCATATTCACTTGGGATTGATTTTAAAAAGTAAAATATAGTTATTATGACTAAAAAAACTAAAGAAATACTGGTTACATTAATTCTTATCATAGTTGCTGCTGCACTGCTGAGCTACAATGTGTTTCTTGTGGAAACTACAAAGATAGAGGTTGAAAGAATAATGGGCCAGCTTGCCAAAATTGAGGAAATAAAGGAAGAGACAAAAGAAAAGAAAATGGAGCTGTTAAAACAGCAAAAGGAAGAAGAATATGTAGAGATAATAGAGTTTGATGAAAAATACAGGGAAATAAAAGATGATTTTTTAAAAAAAGTAAAAGAAGCATCCGATGAAGCAGACGGCATATTTATAAATATTGAAGGGCTGAAAGGATTGGTTTCCCAGAGGCTGGATATATCAAAAGAATTTAAAGAGAAATTAAGCAAACTGGATAATATTCCAAGACCTTTAAAAAATTTTTATGAACTTGAAACAGAGTTTTTAAATAATGATA
This sequence comes from Actinomycetes bacterium, assembly GCA_030603375.1. GTDB lineage: Bacteria > Actinomycetota > Humimicrobiia > Humimicrobiales > Humimicrobiaceae > JAUVXY01. The sequence continues at coordinate 4,729 of JAUVXY010000078.1, forward strand.
TTAAATCTTTTATCCTGGTGTATGATTATTACAGCAGCTGTTGCTCCACGCACCCATATAATGATGGTGAACTAAAAAAAGTATATGGAAACAATAGCGAGTTATTCTTTAGAGCGGAAGAAGAAAGAGTAAGAGTTTACAAGGAACATGGATTGGAGTACTTGCTGGAGGATCCGTTTTAACTTAAAAGTGAGGCCCGGATTTATTAAAAACCCGGGCCTTTCACTTCAACTAATAAGGCGTCCAGCTATCGTTCGCCTTTTGCTTTCATTGCTTTTCCTCTTTCTTTTTCCTCTTTCCTTATCAAAAAATTTAATTTCTTATTTATAAATTATGGATTCATAAATACTGTAGTTAATACCCTGCGTCCTCCGCTGTCTATAACGCCAATACCTATTTGTCCGTAAGCAGCTCTTAAAATATTTGCCTTATGAGTCGGGCTGTTCATCCACGCATTCATAAAAGCTTCAGATGTTCCTATAGATGCCGGCTTGGATTGAGCTAAATTTTCTCCAGCATTTCTATACGCAACACCATAGCCCTGCAGTATATTGAAAATATTTTTGCCTTCAGGTGTGTAATGAGAAAAATAATTTCTATTTATCATATCCGTGCTTCTGCCTCTTGCTATGTCTGTTAACATCTGGTTTGGAGCAAGCGGGCCAAGTCCATTCTGTGCCCTTATAGTGTTTATTAAAAAGAGTACCTGTGATTCGTAGCTGCTTAAATTAGCGGCCTGAGGAACGCTTGTGCTCTGGCTTACAACTGCTGTGCCAGTGCCCGAGGTTCCTTTTGCTTCTGTGGCTGCCTGTGCTTTCTTTATGGCAGCATCCCTTTTTATTTCATTACTGTACTCATTTACTATATTAGTTATACCTAGAACCAGCTTTTTCGAGTCAATCTTTTTAACGCTGTTTTTGAGCTTTACATTTGAAGAAATAATTTTGTTTGGAGAAAAATCTTTATTATTTGTGGCACTGCTGTAACTTTTATATTCGTAATCCGAGCTGGCAACATTGTATACGCTGCTGCTGATAGTGCTGGATGTGAAGGCGCTAATACCAAATATTAGTGATGCCGACAATACAAATATCGTCAGTGTCAGCAAAAATATATTTAATTTGTTTTTAAATCTTTTTTTCATATCTGTCTCCAAATAAAAAAGCCATTTAGTTAGAGGCTAAATGGCTTAATCTTTTGGGTATATACAACTTTTAATTTAAGTTATATATACAATAAAAAAATAATAGCCGGTTGCACCACTGGCTCCTTACATTTCGAGGTGCCCATCTTAATAAAATGTAAGTCTTTGCCTCTATTACTGGTAAAAATTATTTAAATATCAAATAAACTATTAATACTTTGAACCAACAATATATTAATATATTTAATTATACTTGTCAAGTAAAATTTTTATTTATTTTTATAATTAAACAATAAATAAAAGTATTGATGTGTTTAGGAAAGCTAATGGGTGGCGTGTCAAAGAACTTTACCGGATTAAAAAAATTATTGCGTGACCATAAAAGTAATATTTTGTATAATTTAAAATATAAGTTAAATGGACAGGCATATGCACTTTAGCTTAACCTGTTTTTCATTTTAAAGATTAAGGGAACTAAAAAATGGTCAGAGAGAATATAAAAAAAGAATCAATGGAAGATCTTTTTAATATTAACATGGAAGATATTGGCAGGGATAAAGCCAGAGTTCTTGTAGAAAAATTGAGGGACGAGATAAACAAGCATAACCATTATTACTATATAAAAGATAATCCTAT
>JAUVXY010000021.1 GCA_030603375.1 Actinomycetes bacterium
TAGGATTGTCCCCCCCTATTTTTAAATTGCCCACTCTTATAACCCTGGTTTTTTTTCTCTTTATTAGCACCTTAAAAATTCTTTACATATTTTGAAGATTAAACGGACTTATTATATCAAAAATAAAACCTACAGCCATCAAACAAATTATAATAGCTATGCCTATTTTACTATATATTTCTAAAAACTTCTCTGAAACTGATTTTCTTCTTACAGCCTCTATTAGCAGTACAACTATGTGCCCGCCATCTAAAGGAAGGATAGGAATTAGGTTGCCAAAAGTCAGCATCAGGGAAACTAGAGCAACGAACAATATAAAATTCTGAAACCCCATTGAAGCTGACTGCTGGAATATGCTTACCACCCCAATTGGAGAGACGGGTCTCGCTTCCGTAAAGGATAACTTCCCGGAAAATAACATAAGAAACAGCTTTGTATAAGATTTACTGATTTCCCATGTCATAACAAAGCTTTCTTTTACTATCCCAAAAAAACTCATTTCCTTCTTGACGACTGCAGGACTTATACCTAAAAAACCTTCCCCATTTACATTGTCCAGCTCTGTTTTTATTTTTAACTCTTTACCATCACGAATGACGGTATAAGTTACTATTTCTCCGGGATGATTCTTGGTTAGACTTGCAAATTCTTCCCAGCTTTCAATTTTTTCCTCATTTAAGGCAACAACTTCATCTCCAACTTCAAAGCCATATATTTCTGCAGGTGAGTCCGGTTGTACATACTCAATACTATTGGTAATAGCAAATGCCCCCATACTTAGAAAAATCCCGATCAAAATTACGGCAAGCACTGCATTCATGCTGACTCCGCCAATAATGATCATCATTTTCTTGTGAAATGGTTTGGTATTAAAAGCTTTGTTTTTTTTATCTTCAGGAATTTTTTCATTCCGCTCAAGACCCAGTATTTTGTTATATCCGCCAACTGGTATTGCGCTGATTCCATAAGTAGTTCCACTTCTTGATTTAAACTTCAGGAGTTTTGGTCCGAAACCAATAAAGAACTCTTCTACATGCACGCCACTAATTTTTGCAAATAAAAAATGGCCAAATTCGTGCACAAGTATTATTAATGAAAATCCTAATATAGCTAAAATATATTGAAAAATAACATTTAAGTTTTCCATAAGGCTAATTACAGCTTACCGAATCTTCTATTTCTCTGTTGATAATTATATATTGCTCTTAAAAATTGTTCCTTGCTAAAATCAGGCCAGAGCGTTTTTGTAAAACAAAACTCTGTATAAGCAATCTGCCAGAGCAAGAAGTTACTTGCCCTTAACTCTCCACCTGTTCTTATTAATAAATCAGGGTCAGGAATTTTTCCTGTATATAAAAAACTTGATAAAATATTTTCGTCTAACTCTTCTACTTTGAGTTTATTTTTTTTAACATTATCACATATTCTTTTTACTGCATTTACTATTTCCTGTCTTGATCCGTAATTAAAAGCTATATTAAGAGTAAGATTTTTATTATCTTTAGTTTTGTACTCTGCATCTTTAAAAGATTTAAAAACTTCAGGTGGAACTGATTCTTCACTGCCAAGAAGCTTCAGCTTAACTCCATTTTTGCTTAAGGCATCCAGCTGCTCCCCTATTGCTCTTCTAAACAATCTCATTAAACCTTTAACCTCTTCTTGAGGCCTTTGCCAATTTTCTATTGAGAATGAGTACACAGTTAAAAATTTTAACCCCAATTCTACACATACCTCAACTATATTTATCAGTACTTTGACTCCAGCTCTATGACCGGCAATCCTTGGAAGTTTACGCTTTTTTGCCCATCTCCCGTTTCCATCCATAATAATTGCCACATGAGCCGGTATATTTCTTTTCTGAAGCTCTTTGATAGTTGGAATTTCTATAGAAGCCTTTAAGGAAGAAGTAAAGTCCAATGCAGCTACCTACACTTCCATGATTTCCTTTTCTTTTTGAGATAAGGATTTGTCAATTTCACCTACACACCTGTCAGTAAGTTCCTGAATCTGTTTTTGAAAATCTCTTAGATCGTCTTCAGTAATTTCACTTTTTTCTTTCATTTTCTTTAACTCATCATTTTTTTCTCTTCTAATATTCCTTACTGTCACTCTTCCATCTTCAGAAATTTTCCTTACAGTTTTTACCAATTCCATTCTTCTCTCCTCATTTAAGGGAGGGACAGCAAGCCTGATAATTTTTCCATCGTTACTGGGAGTAATCCCTAAATCAGAAATTAAAATTTGTTTTTCAATTTCTTTTAAAAATTTTGGTTCATAAGGCGAGATTACTATGGATCTTGGTTCAGGTATGCCTATACTTGCAATATGTTTCAAAGGAGTTTTGTTGCCGTAATAATCAATATAAATCCTGTCTAACAAAAAAACAGAGGCTCTACCTGTTCTTATTGTATCAAATTCATGTTGTGTTTTCTCAATTGACAGCTTCATCTTTTTTTCTGCATCTAAAAGCAATTTATCTTTAATTTCACTCACCCCTTTGTAATTAAGGTACCAATCTTTTTCCCCATTATGGCACCTTTTATATTCCCAGGTTTGGTAATGCTAAAAACTATAATTGGTAAATTATTTTCCATACATAAAGAAGTAGCTGTAGAGTCCAGTATCCTTAAATTTTCCTTGATTACATCCAAAAAAGTAAGTTTATCAAATTTTTTCGCATCCTCGTGTTTTATAGGATCCTTATCGTAAACTCCATCCACTTTGGTAGCTTTGAAAATTATTTGTGCATTTACTTCCAGTGCCCTTAGCGCTGCTGCTGTATCAGTTGTAAAATAAGGATTTCCTGTTCCTCCTGCAAATATTACAACCCTCTTTTTTTCAAGATGCCTTACAGCTCTCCTTCTTATAAATGGTTCTGCAACCTCCTGCATAGAAATAGATGTCTGGACCCTGCTCGGAACTCCTTTTTTCTCCAATACCCCCTGAAGCCCCAATGCATTCATAATAGTTGCAAGCATACCAATATAATCAGCCGTAGCTCTGTCCATCCCCCTGGCATTTTCAGAAACTCCCCTCCAGAAATTGCCTCCTCCTATCACTATAGCTATTTCTGCATCCATTTCAACTACTTCCTTGATCTGGCTGGCAATATCTTCTATTACTTCAGGGTCTATGCCATATTTTGATTTACCCAGCAAGGCTTCCCCGCTGATTTTTAATAAAACCCTGCTATATTTTGGTTTCACCATCCTGTGTTAACTTTCTTCTCCAAGAACAAATCTTGTAAATCTTTTTACTACTATATTCTCCCCGATCTTAGCTATATTTTGTTTTACCAATTCCCCAATAGTAATATCGTTATCTTTTATATAAGGCTGCTCAAGCAGACAATTCTCTGCATAAAATTTTTTTAACTTTCCTTCAGCAATCTTACCCACTATATTTTCTGGTTTCCCTTCATTTAAGGCTTGCTTTATATAAATATCTTTCTCTCTTTTTATTACTTCTTCTGTTACGTCTTCTTTTAAAACATATGATGGTGCAGATGCAGCAATGTGGAGGGCAATACTATGTACCAATTCCTTAAACATTTCATTTCTTGCTACGAAATCAGTTTCGCAATTAACTTCCAGAAGCACTCCAATTATAGAACCCATATGAATATAGCTATCAAGTATTCCTTCCTTTGTGGGCCTTATGGATTTTTTAGAAGCATTGGCTAATCCTTTTTCCCTTAATATTTTTTCAGCTTTTTCTATATCCCCACCGCTTTCCACAAGAGCTTTTTTACAATCCATCATGCCAACGCCGCTTTTTTTCCTTAATTCCTTAACTAATCCAGCTGTTATGCCAACCATATCTAATTACTCCTATTTGATTAAACCCACACATTGTCTTCTGGTAAATCTTCCAACTCGTCTTCCTGAATCTCTTTTCCGGCTTTTTCTGATTCTTTTTTTTCAGGACTTTCTTCTATTTTAACTTTTTGTTCTTTCCCTTCCCTGACAGCATTACTTACAATCTTTGTAATAAGTTCACAGGAACGAATTGCATCATCATTGCCCGGGACAACATACTCTATATTGTCAGGATCACAGTTTGTATCAGTTATTGCCACAATCGGAATACCAAGCTTTACTGCTTCCTTGACTGCAATTTCTTCTTTGCTGGGATCAACAACATACAGGATATCCGGTATCCTCTTCATGCCCCTTATTCCGCCCATATTGTAAAGCAATTTTTCATATTCCTTTTTTATTTTCAGTACTTCCTTTTTTGTCAATTTTTCAAATATTCCAGAACTTTCCATTTCTTCTATTTGCTCAAGCCTTTTGGAACGTTTGCTAATAGTTTCAAAATTTGTAAGTGTTCCACCCAGCCATCTGTTCTTTACATATGGCATTTCACATTCTTTTGCATAATGCTCGATTATGTCCTGTGTTTGTTTCTTGGTCCCAACAAATAAAATAAACCCGCCTTCACTAATAACTTTTTTTATATACTCGTGAGCATCAATTATCAGTTGCAGTGTTTGCTGGAGATCTATTATATATATGCCATTTTTTTCAGCATATATATAACTTTTCATCTTTGGATTCCATCTTCGTGTCTGGTGCCCAAAATGAACACCTGCCTCTAAGAGCTCCTTCATGGTTACAACGCTCAAAACCGTACCTCCTTATTAATTATGGTTATTCCTCCACTACTTTGATTATAATTTTATATCACCATAATATTGCAAAAAGTAGTGTGTGTAATTTCAACGCTAAAGTTTAACACAATCTAAATATTTGGGCAAATTAAGCCAGTATATTTTTCTGCTGACAGACCCTACCCGGCTCTTGGATGAAAACTGTCATAATCTTTCTTCAGTTTCTTAACATTCAGGTGAGTATATATTTGAGTAGTAGAAATATTTTTATGTCCAAGAAGTTCCTGTATTTCCCTTATTCCTGCTCCCTCCTGCAGCAGGTGTGTGGCAAAGGTGTGTCTGATACCGTGGGGGGTTATATTTTTCTCAATTCCTGCCTTTTTTAAACTTTCTTTTACAATAGTCCCGATACTTCTAACGGATAGCTTCTTGCCAAATTTGTTTAGAAATAAATAATCATCAATAGCATATTTGTCACGATTTTTCGAAGACACAATTTTGTCTCTTACTTTTAAATATATTTCTATCCATTTCAGTGCACTTTGATTTACATACAATATCCTCTGCTTTCTCCCCTTGCCGGTAACACTTATCTCTCTATTTTTTAGGTCCATATCCTTTAGCAGTATCCCTGACACTTCACTTACTCTGGCACCTGTAGAATATATTAATTCTATTAAGGTCCTGTTCCGAATAGAAGCGCAGTCTACAGGTTTCATGCTTTCAAGTAAAGTTTCTATCTCTTTTTGAGAAAGAAAAAAATAAAACCTGTGGTGTTTCTTGGGAACTTTTATAAGTTGCGTTAATTGAATATTTGTATATTGATTATCTTCTAAAAACCTAAAAAAATTCATATATGAGGAATATTTTCTGATAATAGTTCTGTTTGAGTATTTAAAATTATCAAGGTATCTTAAATATTTTCTAAATGCATCCAAACTTAGATCAGATGTTTTTAAAATACCCAGGTTTTTTAAATAATTTATAAAATGCAGAAGATCTTTGCTGTAAGCATTCACTGTATTTGCAGATAAATTCTTTTCATACTTTACGTATTTTAAATATACCTCTAAACCATCGTCTATGTTCATACTTACAAATAATCACTTCCTATATCTTTCATCTTCTTCTTAATTTCTTCCCTTCTGTTCAGTATCACAGTTAAGCCAGAAATTTTCATACCTATCTTTATTTTTTCAGGTTCATAATTATTTGCCTTAGCTTTCTCAAAAAAATTTTTTAAATCCTGTATCATGCTTATCAGATAATCTCTTGTTTTGTCAGACATGTAGTCAATTTTTAAATTATCTTTAGATATGCTATCCAGTATTGCATCCAGCTTGTAGAATACATCCTCTAAAATAATATTGGTCCTCTTAAAATCCAATTTCTTTTTTAATGTAACTATTTTAATTATTTTTTTTAGGTCCCTGTTTATAATTTTATCATATTTATACAGCGCATAGCCTAACGGATTTTTAGGCTCTTCAACTTTATTTCTCTTAAATAGTCCCATTTTATCTCTTTTCCTTGTTTGAATTAATGAATAAATCTATTTTTAAATTAATTATATACATTGTCAGCATAATGACAATAATTGCTGAAACAATTCTGAAAGATAAAAAATCTAAAACACTTTTTTATACATATTGGAACCTCCCTCCTCAATTAACTTCTTGAGCTCTAAATACGCTAAAATGCTAAGGACTTCTTTAACCTCAAATCCAGTAAATTTCACTATTTCTTCTAAGCTTCTTGGTTTAAATCCTATAAACTCATAAACTTTCCTGTAACTGCCTCCTATATCATCACGATCCATATCATTATTTTTATGAATGCATGTATTTGTTTTTTCTTTACCGCCATCCTTGCTGTATTCTTTAAAATACCAGCTGAACTCTTCCAGTATATCATCAATGCCCTCTACTAATTTTGCACCACTATTTATGAGCCAATGGCATCCGCTGGCTTTGGAATTAAAAATACTGCCGGGCACTGCAAAAACTTCCCTGTTTTGTTTTAATGCCATCTCGCTTGTTATTATGGCGCCGCTTCTCCTTGCTGCTTCAATTACAACCACCCCGCTGCAGAGACCGCTGATTATTCTGTTGCGGGAAGGAAAATTAGATTTTAAAGGAGGAGTACCGGGAAAAAACTCTGACACCAAACTTCCATTTTCAATAATATCCCTATACAAATGTCTGTTCTCTGGCGGATAGACAATATCTATGCCGCACCCCAAAACTCCTATGCTGCCGCCACTTTCTTTTAGCGCAGCTCTCTGGGCATAGCTGTCAATTCCCAACGCCATTCCGCTAACAACCGTTATACCAATTCTAGATAACTCCCTGCTTATATATTCTGCCGCCCCTATTCCATAAGAAGTACATTTTCTTGTTCCAACAACTGCTATGTTAAATTTTGTTTTTGTTATTTTCTCTCCCTTAAAAAATAAAATAGGCGGAGGAAAATAAATTTGCTTTAAAATATTTGGGTATTTCCTATCAGATATATTCAGTACGCTGATATTATTTTTTAATATAAAATTTAATAATTCTTTAAAATAATTACCGAAAGTTTCCTCTTTCCCAGATTCAGTAAAATTTAAGTTCAATTTTAATTTACAAATTTTGTTATTATTAAAAAAATCCAGTGTCTTGTTAATATTAAAATTATTCTTCTTAAATATATCTACCAACGCAGAAGGCTTAATTTTATATTCTGACAATAGATACAAAATTTTTTTACTTATTTCATTTATATAAGTCATGTTTTTCCCAAAAAAAATGACGTGAAAAAATTCTTAATATTTTTTTATTAATTTTGGTCACAATTTAGATTGCCAAAATCATAACCAGCCCTGTACTGCAATGCTTCTAATACATGCTGTGTCCTTATAGCTTCACGCTCGTCCAAATCAGCTATTGTCCTTGCTACTTTTAAAATGCTGGCCATCCCTCTTGCAGTTAAATTATAATTATCAGAAATTTTTGATAATATATTTCTAATTTCCTTGTTATCTCTTATCCAACTGTTTATTACATCTGGGCTTGCTTCAGAATTATATTTAAATTTTTTTCCCTCAAATCTTCTTTGCTGAATTTCTATGCATCTTTTCACACGCTTTTTAATTTCTGATGAACTTTCGCCCTGACCAATTTTTATAAAGTCGCATTTTTTTAATCTGCTGATTTTAACCCTCATATCTATCCTGTCAACAATTGGCCCGGAAAGATTCTTCCAGAATTTCCTTACTTCCCTTAAACTGCAGACACATTTCTTTTTTTCATCACCAAAGTAACCGCAATGGCATGGATTGGTTGCTACAATAAGCATGAAGCTGCATGGAAAGCAATATGATATATTGTTTCTTGCTATGACCACCTTTTTGTTTTCCAAAGGCTGCCTCAAATCTTCTACCAAATTTTTTGGAAAATGTGAAAATTCATCCAAAAACAATACTCCTCTGTGCGACAAGCTTATCTCGCCGGGCTTCGGGGGTTTTCCTCCACCTGTCAACCCTACCCTGCTTATTGTATGATGCGGACTTCTGAAAGGTCTCTTCTGTATTAATTCTCCGCTATACTTCTTGTATAGACTGTAAATTTTTGTTACCTCTATACATTCAGAAATACTCAGTTGCGGCATAATAGTTATGGCCCGCTGAGCCAGCATGGTTTTGCCTGCGCCCGGCGGTCCAATCATCATAAAATTATGCATCCCGCTTACAGCAATCTCGAGTGCCCGCTTAGCTTTCATCTGGCCTTTTACATCTTTTAAATCAAGATCATAATAATTATCTTTAGATAAGATTTTGTTTTCAGTATCTTTGTAGACATATTTTTCCAAATCACCGCAGTTGCAAAAGATTTTTACTATTCCATTTAAATTGTCTCCCGGCACAATATTAATATTTTTAATAAGAGAAGCCTGGTGTGCAATTTTTTGTGGTACGATAAAAAAGTTTTTCCCTGTCGTTACAGCTCTTTCCACCATAGAAATTATTCCCTTAACCGGATTTATTTTTCCATCCAGTGACAGCTCCCCAACAAAGCAGCATTCACTGAAAAGTTTACTGCTTATCTGGCCGCGTACTGCAAGTATTGAAAGAGCTATTGGCAGGTCATAAAAAGCACCCTCTTTTCTTATGTCCGCTGGAGACAGGTTTATAATTATCCTTTTCATTGGGAATTTAAAGCCGCTGTTAATGATGGCAGCTCTAACCCTTTGTCTTGACTCACTTACTGCCTTATCTGGAAGTCCAACTATGGTAAACGAAGGCAGGCCATTTGATATGTGTACCTCTACAGATACTTTGATAGCGTCTATGCCAGCTAATGCAAAACTATCTAACTTAAAAAACATAGACTAATTATATATGCATATGCATATATAATCAATTGTATATTTGCTAAATTTATTTGCTTATATCAATTCTTTAACTTTTATTAAAATAATGTCAAGTTATCGAATTGCAACAATTCGCTTTCTTGATCTTTCTAGTTAAAACCTACTATACTTTATAAAAATGTAATAAATTCGAAACCAACAAGTTCATTTAAAACTTGTTAGGCAAAATTATGATAATTAAGGAGGGTAGGATATGAGAAAGAATATTGATTCAAAGAATGAAAGTATACCCGCATTAAAGAAAAAGATAATTATAAGATTTGCAATGCTTCCAATATTTTTATGGATACTTCTTTTTTTGCCCGCTGGGTCACTTAAGTTCTGGGAAGCGTGGCTCTATTGCATAGTCCTCACCGCCCCAATGCTTTTTGCAGTTGTCTATTTCTTAAAGAAAGATCCTGAGCTATTAGAACGACGAATTAAAATGAAAGAAAAAGAAAAAGAACAAAAAGCTATAACAATGCTTTCGAGTGTTGTTTTTCTTGTTGAATTCATCATTCCTGGCTTAGATTATCGCTTTCATTGGTCAGAAGTACCAACATTTCTTGTTATAGCGGCGGATGCTTTCGTTTTGTTAGGCTACCTGGTGTTCCTCCTTGCTCTGAAAGAGAATAGCTATGCTTCTCGTATTATTGAGGTTGATAAGGAACAGAAAGTCATATCAACGGGACCCTATGCAATTGTACGTCACCCTATGTATTTAGGAATAATGCTGATGTTCTTGTCAACTCCTATTGCATTAGGATCATTTTGGGCACTAATACCTTTTATATTATTGCCGATTTTACTTGTATTCAGAATACTAAATGAAGAGGAAATATTGTTAAAGGGATTAGCGGAATACAAGGAATATTGTCATAAAACACGTTATCGTTTAATTCCTTATATTTGGTGAATCAATAACATTGTCACAACTACGCCTAACCACAGGACGTTAGTTGCAATCAAGCAGAGGGCATGGAAAAACGGCAAAATCTCTTGAAGATATTGGCTATCTTACAGATAAGAATGGATGGAACCTTGCTGTTAAAAACATACATAAATTTACAAATATTATAAAAGAAGAACAACACGGCCTGCCAGTTTTTCTTTTTGGACATAGTGTAGAATCATTACTTTTAAGAGATTATATTTCCTTGTGCAGAAAAGATATCAATCGTATATGCTTATGATCTTCTAGTTTATTTTCCCAAATCTCTGTGTTAAACTTTTAAAAGTAGATAACATTTAATAAAGTTTTAAATGGCTGTTTAGAATAGCTTACAAAACTTGCTCTCACGGAGGCTGGTAATGGAAAACGGAAACCGGTTGGAATCTGGATTCGGGTTTCTAATGAAGATCAGGCCAAAGGTGAAAGCTCAAAGCATCATGAAAAAAGCACCCTCTTTTCTTGTGTCCGCTGGAGACAGGTTTATAATTATCCTTTTCATTGGGAATTTATAAAAGTATTAATCTTAAACTATTGTGCTTGCACAGCAAGAACTAAAAAGCATCTTTTATATGTTTGAAATTGAAGTCGGCAGAACAAAATTTTTTACCCACACTATTTTTTATCTTATTTGCGTTAACTGCATTTTCAACTATTTTTTTGTCAGCTATTATAGAAATGACATCAAATCTAAAATTAAAATCTTGAAGTGGTTTATTATTTACAATAAAAAAATTAGCTGTATTTTTAATCTTTTTTATCTTGTACTTGTTAACCGCCTCTTCCGGGTATCCATAGCTAATATTTGTTCTTGTTTTTACTTCAACAAATGCAATAACCATGCCCTTTTTAGCTATAATATCAATTTCTCCAAATTTGCAGGTATAATTCTTTTCTAAAATAGCATACCCTGAATTAGCCAAGTAGCGTGCGGCTATATTTTCTCCAAGTTCCCCTACTGCCTTGCTGTCAATCATTTTTTTGAATCTGTAACAACCCCATTAAAAGACATCCTGTGTATTACAGAAGGTCCATAAATCCTGAGGGCCTCCAGATGCTCCTTTGTACCGTATCCCTTGTTGCGCTCAAAACCATACTCGGGATAGTATTTTGACAGCTCTACCATAATTTTGTCTCTTGTTACCTTTGCTATAATAGAAGCTGCTGCTATTGACACACTCAGTTCATCGCCATTTACTATTGGCAGCACCTCGGCATCCAAATCAACACAAATATAATCCACCAGCACAGCATCGGGTTTTACTTTTAATTTGTTGGCCGCTTTTTTTACTGCCAGAATATTGGCATTATTTATTGATATTTCATCAATTTCCCGAGAAGAGACTTTTGCTACGGACCAGCTTACACAGCTGTTTATTATTTTTTTATAAATACATTCTCTTTTTTTTATGCTTACTTTTTTGGAATCGTTTAAACCTTCTATCATTAAATTTTCCCTGTCAAGAATAACTGCTGCTGCCATCAGGGGGCCAGCAAGAGAACCTCTCCCAACCTCATCAACACCAGCTATGCTCCTGTATCCGCTTAAGAATAAATCATCTTCGTATTTACATAAATTTATTAGTCTTTTAATTTCTTCAAATTTCATAGCTTACCGTTAACTTTTCCGAACCTTGTCAGCGGCAGATAAATAAAGACCACTTCTCCAAATACGTCCTCTTTTGAAATGCTGCCAAGATACCTGCTGTCATAGCTATTATTTCTATTATCGCCCATTACAAATACTTTGCCTTTTTCTACAACTATCGTTTCATTCATGTAAGAAATATTATAATCCTTCAGTATATACTCTTCGTTAATTTTTTCGCCATTAATGTAAATATCACCGCTGTCTGTCAAAGTAATTTCATCATCCTCCACAGCTATAACTCTTTTTACCAGATCTTTTCCAATAGAAGAATGAAATACAATTAGATCACCTCTTTTTATAGGTTTTATCTTAAAAGCTAATTTACTTACAATGACTTTATCGCTAATCTGCAACGTGGGAACCATAGAAGGTGTTGGAATGGTAAAAGGCTCAAAAATAAATATCCTGACAGATATCGAAAATGCGGCAGCTCCCATTATAACAAGCAGATAGCTTAAAATTTCTTTGAAGATCTTTTCTTTCTTAGAAGACATTAATACAAATGATTTGGACCATTCACTCTTTAATATACTCTTTATATTTAACTCTCGCTTTTTTTCCTACTTTATCTCTGAGATAATAAAGCTTGGACCTTCTTACAATACCGGTATTAACTTTTTCTATTGATTTAATAATAGGAGAGTTTATAAAAAAAGTTCTTTCAACTCCAACATTAAAGGAAATTTTTCTTACTGTAAAATTTTCACCAATGCCAGAACTCTGCCTTTTTATTACAATGCCCTCAAAAGACTGTGTTCTTTCTTTATTTTCTTCCCTGATTCTTACACTTACTCTTACTGTATCACCCGGTTTAAAATCAGGTATATCTTCCTTTAAATACTTACTTTCTATTTTACTTAATTTATTCATTTTCTACTCCAGATTATTCTTTATTTTTAACACTTTTGTTCCCAATTAAACCAAATAAATATAATGAATTTAAATCTTTTTGTCAAATAAATCTGGCTTTTTCTCTTTGGTCAGATCCAAAGACTTCTTTTTCCTCCATTTTTCAATATTTACATGATTTCCACTTAAAAGTACATCGGGCACCTTTAATCCTTTAAAAATTGGAGGGCGTGTGTATTGAGGATGATCCAGTAAATTATTTTCAAAAGATTCACATTCAAGAGATTCAGACTTTCCTACAACACCGGGCAAAAGCCTTAAAACACCATCTATGACAACCATTGCCGGGATTTCCCCTCCTGTTAAAACATAATCGCCAATTGAAAGTTCCTCGTCTGCTACCAATTCTGTAACTCTCTCATCAATACCTTCGTATCTGCCGCAAATAATTATAATATTTTTAAGTCCGGACAGATACCTTAATTTAGCCTGAGTTAATCTTCCACCCTTTGGCGAAAGCAGCAATACTTTTTGACCCTCTTTGCCTGCAACCCTGTTTTTACTCTTAATAAATGTAGCTGCATCATATATTGGCTGCACGTTCATTATCATCCCGGGCCCTCCGCCATATGGCCTGTCATCAACTTTTTTATGTTTATCCAGCGTAAAATCTCTTAAATTGTAGATATTAAGTCTGCAGAGATTATTATTGAAAGCTTCTTTTATTACTCCAAATTCAACTACATTTTCAAATATTTTTGGAAAAATAGTAATTATATCTATTGTTAGCATCCTGGTAATAGTATGTTCAAATAAATTATAATCAAATATATTCAGGAATTTTCTTTAACGCAATTTTCTTATCTTTTGTATCCACTTTTTCAACGTAGCTTTCTATAAAAGGCACTAAAAAAACATCTTCATTTGCTCCTATTATATTGATGCTCCTGTCTCCTTTTTTTATAACTAAACTATCATTTGAAGCATATTTTAAAACCTCAATAACTGTACCAACAAAACCGCCATCGCTGCTGTAAACCTTGCAAGCCACAATATCGTCCGCCCAAAATTCATCTGCTTTAAGCTTTGGTGCAGTCTTTGCGCTTCTATAAAGAGGCATTTCCCTTAATTCTTCAGCTCTATCTCTGTTGTCAATACTCTCAAATTTAAATACTGCCCTGATATACCCTTTAAATTTACTTACATTAATATTTTCTATTTTTACTTTTTTGGTACATTTTTCATCCAAAAATAGAAAGTCTCCCTTTTTAATAGACTTGGGATAATCAGTAAGCAATCTTGCTGTAAGTTCACCCTTTACACCATGCGGCTTACCAACTATCCCAATTAAGCGTACTTTTAAGCTCTTGAGAGCCATAAGATTATGCCTGCAGAATCAATGATTATATATATAAAATAATATAATTAGCTATTATCATCTAAAATCTTAACTATTGAAGATTTTCCTCTTTTTGCAGATGCAGCTCTCATAATAATTCTTAAGGAATTAGCTGTTCTTCCCTTTTTCCCTATTACTTTACCTAAATCATCCTCTGCTACACTTAACTTAAAAATTACCGTTTTATCATCTTCGTCTTCCTCGGTAATTTTTACATCGTCTGGATTATCAACCAGCTCTTTTACCATGTATTCCAGTAGTTCTTTCACATTTACCTCCAATTTTATTTGTTATAGCTACCATTTAGGTCTATCTTTTCAAAAATTTTTTGAACCGCATCTGTAGGTTTAGCTCCCTTTTTAATCCATTCCACAGCCTTGCTTCCATCAATTTCTATTTTTGAAGGCTCTAGTTTTGGATCATACGTCCCTATTTTCTCAATGAACCTTCCATCTCTTGGTGATCTGCTATCAGCCACTATAATTCTATAAAATGGCTTCTTTTTTGATCCTACCCTTGTCAACCTAATTTTTACACTCAATACAAAACCTCCAGATTCTGCTTACTAATTACTTCAGGTTACTTATTATATATTTTTATAAAAAACTTGCAAAATATTTTTTCAATTAAGTTTTCCTAAAGGAAAACCGGATTTATTGCCAAAGCTCTTAAATTGTTTCAGCATCTGCTTAGTTTTAGCAAATTGTTTTAAAAGCCTGTTTACATCTCCAGTTGATGTTCCGCTTCCGCTTGCTATTCTTCTTTTCCTGCTTCCGTCAATGATGTTCGGTTTCCTCCTTTCTTCTAAAGTCATAGAATTAATAATTGCCTCTATCTTGCCCAGCATCGAATCATTAAAATTTAAATTTCTAAATACTTTGTTCTTATTCATT
>JAUVXY010000120.1 GCA_030603375.1 Actinomycetes bacterium
GGCATATGATGGGATACTTACAACCAGCTGGCCCGTTATAACAGAAGTGTGTCACATGCTTGATTTTAATATAAATACACAAATAGATTTTTTAAAATGGATTAAATTGGGCGGGTTAAGAATTGAGGATATAAAATCAACTGAAATTAATAGAATTATTCAACTGTCGAAGAAATACTCTGATATACCAATGGATCTGGCTGATGCATCACTGGTTATTATATCCGAAAGATTAGGAATAAAAGAGATAATAACAATTGATTCAGATTATTATATTTATAGAACAGTAGAAAGAGAAATGATTAAGAATATATTTAACTATAAGAATTAAGACCGGGCTCTTTTCATTCATTTTGCACATACCTTTAAAACCTGACCTCGCAAGTAAAAAAATTTTTTTTCGGTATTTTCTAACTTACTTTCCGCAGGTTAAAAACCTGCTTCTTCTGAATTAATTCCTGCTAAATATTAAGGGATAATTTCCCCCAAGATAAGTTTGTAATATCTACCCTAAGTTATTATAATACTTGCAGCCATTCTTAAAAAAGGACTGCTTGTAATAATACTGGAGCCACTTAAAACTAATTATGAGTATAGTTGTCTATTATATAAAAGAGAGGAGTTAGTTTGGGTCTTTACATTGGTTACGATATAGGTTCAATAAGTGTAAATAGAGTTATTTTAAATGATGATGGAAAGATAGTGGATACATTACCTTACTGCCGACACAATGGCGAACTTTTAAAAATAGTAAAAAATGATCTGGAGTACATAGCCCGCAGAGACGATTCAAAAAAAATATACAGCGTAGGATTTACTGGTTCTGGCGGGAAAAATATAGCAAAACTTTTTGACTCAGTCTTTGTAAATGAAATCGAAGCAATTATAACCTCCGTAAAGTATTTACACAAAGAAGCAAAAACAGTAATAGAGATTGGCGGCCAGGATTCCAAATTCATTGATCTAGTTATAGGGGATTATGCAATGAATGAGCTCTGTGCAGCAGGAACAGGTTCATTTCTTGATCAGCAGGCAACGCGATTTGGCCTTACAATAGAGGGATTTGTTGATCTGGCCTTAAAGTCAAAGAATCCATCAGCAATTGCCGGAAGATGCAGTGTTTTTGCAAAAACAGACATGATACATCTTCAGCAGGAAGCAGCCAGAGATGAGGATATTGCATTAGGATTATGCTATGCAATGGCCAGAAGTTTTAAATCTGGGATAGTAAAAGGAAAAAACTTTATACCCCCTATTATATTTTGTGGAGGAGTTGCTTTCAATAAAGCTATGGTAAAAGCTTTTGAAGAAATTCTGGGAGAAAAGGTAATAATTCCTAAACATAGAGAATCCGTTGGAGCAGCAGGAGCTGCCTTAAGTCTTAGAGCAAATGGAACAAAAGGAGATATAAAGATAAATAAATTATTGGTTAAGCTGGATGATTATTTAAAAAACTTCAAGTATAAAAAAGAAACTTTTAAAGCACTCAATTTAGTCAAGTCTAAATTACCATCTAATGCGCAGGAAAAATATAATTTTGATAATGGTAAAGTAGATGCCTGTATTGGTATTGATGTTGGCTCTATAAGTACAAATGTTGTTGCAGTTGATAAAGATAAGAAGTTAATTGCAAAATGTTATTTAAGAACTTCAGGCAGGCCAATAGAAGCAGTCCGCAGAGGCGTTAAAATAATTGGCAATGAAGTTGGGGATAAAATAAATGTTAAAGCTGTTGGCACTACTGGATCTGGCAGATACCTGATAGGCGACTTTGTTGGGGCCGATATTGTAATTAATGAAATTACTGCTCAAGCTACAGCAGCAGCAGATATAGACAGTTCCGTTGATACAATTTTTGAGATTGGCGGCCAGGATTCAAAATATATTTCGCTGGAAAATGGCGTAATAGTTGATTTTGAAATGAATAAGATTTGTGCAGCAGGCACTGGCTCCTTTTTGGAGGAACAGGCAGAAAGATTTAATATAGAAATTACTGATTTTGGAGATAAGGCGCTGAAAGCTAAAAGTCCTCTAAATCTTGGAGAGCGCTGTACCGTGTTTATGGAAACAAATGTTTACTCACATTATGAAAAAGGTGCAAACATAGAAGATATTCTGGCAGGTCTGGCATATTCAATTACAATAAATTATATAAATAGAGTTGTCAGTAGGAAAAAAATTGGAAAAAAAATATTTTTTCAGGGTGCCGTTGCATTTAACAGGGCAGTTGTGGCTGCCTTTGAAAATTACCTGGGAAAGGAAATAATTGTACCGCAGAATCACGAGGTGACAGGAGCCATTGGATCTGCAATAGCCGCTTTAAAAAATTTTACAGGAAAAACAAAGTTTAGGGGATTTGATAAAATTGCCAGAGTAACATATGAGCAGAGTTCCTTCGTCTGCAAAAGCTGTCCAAACAGGTGTGATATCAAAAAGGTTACAATTGCTGGTTCGTCCCCGTTATTTTACGGTGGACGATGCGAAAAATATGAAAAGAAGGATAGCACAAAAACTGATTTGCCTGATCTTTTTGCTGAGCGGGAGCAAATACTGCTAAATTCCTATAGTGCAGAAGAAAAAGAGAATGCGAAAAAAATTGGAATTCCTTACACAATGCTTACCCATGAATTTTACCCGTTTTGGAATGCATTTTTTAATGAACTTGGATTTAATGTTGTTTTATCAGATAAAACAAATAAAAAAATTGTTAATGATGGCCTGCAATTGGTAGTCGCAGAGACATGTTTCCCAATGAAAGCAGTACTGGGTCATGTTCAAAATTTAATTGATAAGGGCGTAGATTATATTTTTCTGCCAAGCGTAAGAGATATGCCATGTGATAATAATAAGATCACAGGTGAAAGAAGAGGAAGCTATCCCTGTCCCTTTGTACAGGGTATGTCTTCAATGGTTAAATCTTCAATGAATATAGAAAATGATATAATTTTAGATCCATTAATTAATTTTAGCTTTGAAGAATATCTGAAAGAAAACCAATTAAAAAAATTAGGTACTAGATTAAAGAAGAGTAACCTGTCGATTAAAAAAGCAATTAAAGAGGCATATAAAGCACAGAAAAAATTTTATTTGTCTATTAAGGAAAAGGGCAGAAAAGTAATTGATAACTTAAAAGAAGATGAGATTGCAGTTGTTGTCATCAGTCGGCCTTATAATAGTTGCGATAGAGTGATAAGCATGGATATTCCTAAAAAAATACAAGCTATCGGAATGCAGGCAATCCCAATGGACTATCTGCCTTTAGATTCAATTGATTTATTTGAAAAGTGGCCAAACCTGTACTGGGAATTTGGAGATAGAATAATGAGTGCTGTAGAAATTATTAACAGGGATAAGAGGCTATTTCCAGTTTATATTACTAACTTTGGGTGTGGTCCTGATTCTTTTATAACACAATATTTTGAAAGGGAAATAAATAAACCATTCCTTAAAATGGAAGTTGACGAACATACTGCTGGTGCAGGAGTTATAACGAGATGTGAGGCTTTTGCAGATTCCCTAAAAAATATTAGGACCTTAAAAAAGGAAGAACAATACATACCTGAGAAAAAAAGTACGGAACCTGTATTTAAAAAAAGTGATGATAGGATAACTTATATACCGCACATGGGAGATGGTGCATATGCATTAAAATCCACTTTTATATCAGCAGGAATTAATGCAGAAGTTATGAAATCAGATGATGAGACATTGGAACTTGGGAGAAAGCATACATTGGGAAAAGAGTGCTACCCATTCATTATTACAACTGGAGATATGCTTAAAGTGGTTTTATATAATAATCCTGATAAAGTGGCATTTTTAATGCCGCTGACATATGGGCCATGCAGATTTGGACAATATAATAAGATGCAGAAGATAATAATTAAAGAACTTGGTTATGGAGATGTCCCGATTATTTCCCCGGGGGACCCGGAGAGCAAGCAGTTCTACAAGGAATATGATATGGAAGGATCAAAGGGTTCAAAATTCCTGTTAAAGGCTATGACAGGAATTTTGACTATTGACTTTCTTGATAAAATGCTGAGGCAGACAAGACCATATGAGAAGATTAAAGGTAAGACAGATAAGATTTATAATAAATATTTAAGTGATGTATGTTTGTATTTGGAAGATCCAAATTCCCCAAAATTACTGAAAAAAATGGTTGAGATTTTAACTGAAGCAAGAAAGGATTTTGAAAAAATTCCT
>JAUVXY010000077.1 GCA_030603375.1 Actinomycetes bacterium
CCGGAAGAAAAAATGCATCTGACTATGTCCTTGAGGAATTTAAAAGAAATGAAATCAGCGAAGCAGAAGTCAGTATCCAGAGAGCAGCAGATGCTGGAAAAGATTCTATAGTAAATGGGATAGAGTCTTGCATGAATAAATACAACTGAGTAATTGCTGCCGCTATCTGTCTCGTTATTTTCACTGTTGGTAACCTAAAAAATGTGCGTCTACAAAAAATAATTTTTTAATTTGTAATCGTGCTTGCTTTATTTTTGGTACTTTGGTGGGAAAAATGTTTCTTGAAAATTTTAAAAAGGAATACCAGTGGCGCAAGTTTGTAGAAAGTTATAAAAAAGCCAGACCAGGAATTGCCAGTGTCAGCAGTGAATACCCGGACAGCATTGCAGCAGATGAAAACATATGGCCATTTGCGATAGGAGCATTTTTCGATTCTATTGAAGCTCCGGTTTTAGTAATAACTTCAACAGCTGACAGAGCTGAAGAATTATCAAAAGAGCTGGGATATATTGTCAGTAATGCAGAAATACTGGGATACCCAGGTACTGGCAGCAGTATTTTTTATAAAAATAAAACACCGGGCAGCGATAATCTCTCACGCAGGCTCAGGGCAGTAAGCAGGCTGATAGAGTTTCAAAGGAATAAGAAACCTTTTTTTATAATTTCTTCATGCAGTGCCTTAATAAATCTGATACCTCAATCAAAAATACTAGTGCTGCGTGATGTAAATCTTAAGGTTGGATGTGAATATGGAAGAGAAAACCTAATCTCGGGCATTGTTGAGAAGGGATACGAAAGGGTGCATAAGGTCTATGATAAGGGAGAGTTTAGCGTTAAAGGAGGTATTTTAGATATTTTTGATATAACAAAGGATAACCCTGTCAGAATTGATTTTTTTGGGGACAGCATAGATAAAATAATGGTTTACAATATCTCGGATCAGAATATGGTAGGGAAATTGGATGAAATTAATATTTGCCCTAATTTAGATCCATGGAAGATTGAAGACTGCGCTCAAGGTTGTAATGGTTCCGGATATACTGATCTGAGATATGATGATTCTGAAGATTATAATAAAAAGATGTTGTCTTTGGCAGACTTGCTAAAAGAATATGTTGGGATTTTCGGAATTGTTATATGTGACCCATTGGAAGTTTATTTAAAGGTAAAAAGCGATATTGATATATTAGAGAAATCATTTAACAGTATTGGTGAGGAAGATTTAACCGTAAAAAATAAAAAGCTGGCCGGCTCTTATATATTGGATAAGGATTTTATTAAAAAAGGGAAGTTTGAATTAAAATTAAATCTTATGCTGCCTGCAAGCAGCAGCGAAGGCAAAGACGAGTTTGTATTTGATGAGATAAGAAGCCAAAAAGGGAGCTCAGGGAATGCTGCTGTTTTTGTGCAAAATTTGAAAAAAGACTTAGAAAGAGGCAGCAAAGTAGTTATCTCGTTAGAAAATGAAAAAAGAAGAAGGAAAATAGAGGAAATACTTCTGGATAACTCAGTGTCCTATAAAGATTTAAAGGGGAAAAAGGGATTAGATTTTAGAGATCTTGAATCTAAGATTATCAATATTTTTAATCTTAAGCTTTGCAAGGGGTATATATCCAAAGACATTTCTTTGTATGGAGAACTGGATATATACGAGCAGGCCTTACCAGGGGAATATGATGAAAAGGCTATCCTGCCTGAAATTTTTGAGGAATTTAGCCCGGAAGATTATGTAGTTCACAAAAATCATGGAATTGGCAAATACGCAGGCATTATCTCAAAACAAATCAACGGGCATAAAAGAGAGTATTTTCTTGTTGAATATACAGGTGGCGACAGACTCTACGTTCCTACCTGGCAGGCAGACAGGATACATAAATATATTGGAGACAAAGAACCAAGAATTACTCCTCTTGATTCAAGAAAGTGGACTAATCTTAAAAGGAGAGTTAGAAATTCTGTCCATAATTTGGCAATTGACCTTGCTAAGTTATATGCAGAAAGGCAATCTGCAGGCGGTTTTGCATTTCCTAAGGACAGTCCATGGCAGAAAGAGATAGAAGATCTTTTCCCTTTCAGGGAAACAGAAGATCAGGTAAAAGCTATAGAATATGTAAAAAAATCTATGGAAAAACCAAAGCCGATGGATGTCCTTGTGTGCGGGGATGTGGGATTTGGGAAAACCGAAGTTGCAATAAGGGCAGCCTTTAAGTCTATCGAGAACGGAAAACAGGTTTTAATGCTGGCACCTACGACAATCCTTGCTGGGCAGCATTATCGTAATTTCGGACAAAGATATAAGGACTACCCTGTTATAGTGAAAGTGTTAAGCAGATTTGTGGCTAAAAGGGAGCAGAAAAGAATAGTGGAAGATTTTAAAGATGGAAAAATTGATATGTTAATTGGAACTCATCGTATTCTTCAAAATGATATTGAGCCAAAGGATCTGGGGCTTATAATTGTAGACGAAGAACAAAGATTTGGCGTCAACAGTAAAGAGAAACTAAAGTTACTTAAGAAAGAAGTGGATGCGATAACATTGACTGCTACTCCGATACCAAGGACTCTTTATTTGTCAATGACCGGGCTCAGAGAAACGGTAATAATCAAAACTCATCCGGAAGGCAGATATCCAATAAAGACATATGTTGGCAAAAAAGATGATCTAATTATAAAAACGGCTATAGAAAGAGAGCTGGCAAGGGGCGGACAGGTATACTATGTTTACAATAGAGTAGCAGGTATAGAAAATGAGAGACAAAGACTTCAGGCATTAGTTCCTGATGCCAAAATTGCGCTAACGCATGGACAGATGGAGGGCAGGGCCATAGAGAGGATAATGGAAGGTTTTATAAATAAAAAGTATGACATATTGCTAACAACTTCTATTATAGAGTCCGGAATGGATATCGGCAGTGTTAATACATTGATAGTCATAGATTCGCATAAATTTGGACTTTCGCAATTGTATCAATTAAGGGGCAGGGTAGGAAGGTCTTCTGAAAAAGCTTATGCATACTTATTTTACCCGGGTAAGGAAGATTTAAGCATCAATGCATTTAGCAGGCTCAAAACTTTAACAGAGCACACAGAACTTGGCTCAGGGCACAGAATTGCAATGAGGGATTTGGAAATAAGGGGAGCAGGAGAACTGCTTGGTCCGCGCCAGCACGGCCATATAGACAGTATTGGATTTGACATGTATTGCCAGATTATGAAAGAAGAAATAGAGAAACTTAAGGGGAATGCAGTAGAAGAAGATATAAACATTCAGATCGAACTGCCAGTAAGTGCCTATATACCAAAAAATTATATAAGGAATGAAAAAGATAGGATAAATATATATAAAATATTGGGAAATGCAAATAATCTTGAGGATATAAACAAGATATGCGAAGACATAAAAGAAAGATATGGAAAGGTGCCTTTTGTTGTAGATAATCTCGTTTATATAGCTAAGATAAAGTATATGCTAAAGAAAGCAAAAATAGAAAAACTTATTTTTGCAAAAGGCAAAGGGATCACTATAAAAAAAATAAATATGTCAAAGGAAAACGCTGTCAAAATAAATAAAAGAAATAAAAACTTAATTTACAAACCAAACTGTAGAGAGATATTTATAAAAATGAATGAGAATATAAACTTAAGCGTAGTCTTAAAATATATAAATGTTATAATTGATTTTATTTAAAAAGTGGTTTGTGATGTTTGAAAAGAAAGAAGGTAAGAGTTGAAAAAAAATAGGCTTACATTGTTTTTAGCCGTACTTGTAATTATGGTTGTTTCCTTTTTGTTTGTTGGCTGCAGCAAAACAGTGGCTTCTGTAAATGGTGTAAAAATTAAACAAAGCGAAATTGATACTTACATTGAATTTTTAAAGGCCCAGAATCCTGATACTGATTTATCTGAGGACAGCGATTAATTTAAAGCTGCTAAAACTATAATAATTAATTCACTGATAGATAAAAAACTTCTTGATAAATATGCAAAGGAAAATAATATCGAAGTAGATACAGCAGAAGTTGACGAGCAATTTGAAGCAATTGCCAGCTCATATCCAACACAGAGTGATTTTGAAAAGGACTTAAAGGAGAAGAATATAAGCACAAAGTTTTTAAAAGAAGAACTTAGTGCCCAGATTTTAGTTGGTAAAATTTTTGGAAAGGTTACCGAAAATATTTTTGTGAGCCCGGATCAGGCAAGAGAATATTACGATGAAAATAAAGAGGTGATGTTTAAAGTTCCTGAGAAAGTGAAAATCAGCCATATTTTAGCTATGGTTTCTTCAAATGAAGGAGAAAATGAGAAAGGCAGGGAAGAAGCCTTAAAAAAGATAAAATATGTTGAAACTAAATTAGATGAAGGGGAAAAATTTGAAGATCTTGCGGGAAAATATTCTGATGACACTGCAAGTGGTATAAACGGAGGAGACTTAGGGTATATATCCAGAGGCCAGCTGGTGGAAGAAATAGACGAGGTTGCTTTTTTAATGAATATTGGTGAAGCTAGTGAAATAATTGAAACGCCCTATGGTTTTCATATTATTAAAATTACTGATAAACAGGAAGAGTACACAGAAGATTTTGAAGAAGCTGAAGATGCAATCATAAATTATTTAATAAATGTTCTTAAAAAAGAAAAATGGGAAAGTTTGACAAATTCTCTCAGGGAGGGTGCTGACATCAAGTACTATGTTGACATAGAAAACTTTCCTACTGATAAAGATGAAGGTACTGAGGGGAAATGAAGCACGAATTAAGTGATTATAATCTTAAAAAAATAGATGATATAAAAGACAGCAGTACGTTATTCTCTATTCTTGTCAGTATTATGAAAAAATTGCGGTCACCGGATGGCTGTGCATGGGACATAGAGCAAAATCACGGGACTATCAAGAGAAATTTAATTGAAGAAACTTATGAAGCTGTGGAGTGTATTGAAAATAGTGATTTCAAAGGGTTAAAGGAGGAGCTAGGAGATTTACTGCTGCAAGTTGTGTTCCATAGCCAAATAGCAAGCGAGAACAGGGAATTTGATATCTCCGAGGTGCTGAAAGGCATAATTAATAAACT
This sequence comes from Actinomycetes bacterium, assembly GCA_030603375.1. Taxonomy (GTDB): domain Bacteria; phylum Actinomycetota; class Humimicrobiia; order Humimicrobiales; family Humimicrobiaceae; genus JAUVXY01. The sequence goes on from JAUVXY010000077.1 coordinate 5,070, forward strand.
TATAAGGAGACACCCCCATGTATTTGGAAGTGAAGTTCTAAAAAGCAGCGGAGAGATATTAGCAAATTGGGAAAGCATCAAGAAAAAAGAAAGGAAGGAAAATCCTCAAAAGCAAGACTCCATGTTTAGCAATATCCCTAAGATTTTGCCGTCTCTTCATTATGCTTACGAAATACAAAATAGGGCATCCAGACTTGGGTTTGATTGGGACAACCTAAGAGAAGTCTTTGAAAAGATAAAAGAAGAAGTTGGCGAGATTGACAGTGAAATAGATAGTTTTAAGTGTGATGGGAAAGAAATAATTTTAAGGAATAAAGCTGGTGATGCCGGCAGCATAAGAGATGAAATCGGGGATGTTTTGTTTAGTATTGTAAACTTCACCCGCCATCTTGGGATAGATTGCGAGCAGTGCTTAAAGCAAACGTGCAGGAAGTTTATAAAAAGATTTGATTTTATGGAAAAATATGCTGAAGAAAATAATTTAGATTTTAAAAAGTTATCTCTAAAAGAAAAAGATAAATTGTGGGAAATTGCAAAAAAGAAAGGATTATGAAAAAAACTAAAATTGTTTGCACAATAGGTCCATCAAGCAAAGATGAGAAAATCTTGCAAAAACTTATATTAAGCGGCATGGATATTGTTAGAATAAATACTTCTCATAGTGGTAAGCAGGAAGTTTTAGAGATTGTAGAAATAGTTAGGAGAATTTCAAAAGAGTATGGCAAAAATACTGCTATCATGCTTGATCTTCAGGGTCCAAAGATAAGGATAGGAAAATTAGAAAAAGAAATAATTGTTGAAGATGGAGAAAAAATTATTCTTACGACTGATGAGAAATATAAGGCTGACAGGGCAAATACATGTGATGGCATAAAAGAAGTTATAAGTGTTGATTATGATAAGTTTATAGGAGACATACATGCGGGCGCTGTAATTTTTATAGATGATGGACTGGTTGAATGCAGGGTACTGGAAATTAAAAAATCTAAAAAGATGTCAATCTGTGAGGTTGTTAGGGGAGGTGTGCTTAAATCCCATAAGGGCATAAATCTTCCTGGAATATCAGTTAACATAGATTCGATAACCAGGAAAGATCTGAATTTTTTAAATTTTGGCTTAGACATAGGAGTAGATTTTATTGCACAGTCCTTTGTCAGAAATAGCTGGGATATTAAGAAAATAAAAGAGATTATTAAAGACAAAGGCAGCAATGCTATGGTAGTAGCAAAAATTGAAAAACACGAAGCAGTTGACAATTTTGATGATATACTAAAATATGCTGATGCTATCATGATAGCCAGAGGAGATTTAGGAATAGAAGTTAAAGCTGAAGATGTTCCATCCATACAGAAAACGATAATAGTGAAATCTAATATGGTGGGAAAGCCTGTTATAACTGCGACTCAAATGCTGGATTCAATGATTAGAAACCCAAGGCCGACAAGAGCAGAAGTCAGCGATGTGGCCAATTCTATATTAGATGGT
>JAUVXY010000073.1 GCA_030603375.1 Actinomycetes bacterium
ATAAATCAGCTAATCTTAAGCTTGAGAGATCTTTCATGGCGTATTCCTTTCATTTAGTTTTTTACAAATTACTTATTTGAAAGGATACGCCTTTACTTTATTTTTTTAAATTATAATTTACACATAAAATTTTACGCTATCGCCATTTTTATCGTTTTGACTAACAGGTTTAGGCGTGTTATTATTCAAAGGTGCAAATGTAGCAATAAGTAAGTAATATAAGCAGCAAGAAACATAGAACAAAAATGGAAGCAAACAAGTTATTTTTATATTTTGTATTTATCATAACCGGGTTGATTGTCGGAAGTTTTTTAAATGTAGTTATATACCGTGTACCAAGAAAGAAATCTATTGTAAAACCTCCATCGTTTTGTCCCGTCTGCAAAAAAAAGATTGCCTTTTATGATAATATTCCGCTAATATCTTACGCTATTCTTAAAGGAAAATGCAGGAATTGTAAAAGCAGGATACCTTTTATTTATCCTTTAGTGGAATTTTTGACAGCAATACTGTTTTTAACCAACTATGTCTTATTTGGGTTGAGCTCTAAAACAATATTGGGAATAATATTGTGCAGCCTTTTGATAGCAATATCTTTCATTGATATTAATTTCAGAATTATACCAAATGTCATAGTTTTACCATTCACAGTTTTGGGATTGGCCATAAACATTATAAGTAATATATCCAGCTGGTGGATGCCGTTAGCTTTCAGCATTGGAGCTTTTTTATTTATGTTAATAATACATTTAATATACCCTGCAGGAATGGGAATGGGCGATGTCAAGCTTAGTTTAATGATAGGTGCATTTCTTGTAAAAAATGTAGTTGCGGCTCTGTTTCTGGGGTTTTTAGCAGGTTCAATTTTTGGTTTAATCTTTATAGCAGTAAAAAAAAAGAAGCTGAAGCAGAGCATACCTTTTGGTCCTTTTATTTCTATTGGAAGTATCATAGCTTTATTTTGGGGAAATTTTATTCTAAAATGGTATATTAGCTTTTATTAAAAAAGGTGAGTGATTAAAATATGTTGTCAGTAGGATTGGATTTAAGTTCAAATGAAATATCCATAGTGGGGATGTCAAAAAGAAGGGGCAGCTTTTATATTGCAAATGCTGCTCTATCTGAGGTAGCCGGAAATTCTATTGAAAATGGGGAAATAAAAGATACTGTTGCATTATCCAAAGGACTTCAGGAAATATGGAAAAAATATAAGATACCGGAAAGAAAAGTTTATGTTGGAATTTCAAACCAGAAGGCAATAGTAAAGGAAATAAAATTGCCGATAACAGACGAGAAAGATCTTGCAAGCTCTATTAAATACCAGATTGGTGATTTTATGCCTATCCCTAAAGATAACCTTCTCTACGATTATTACATTATGGAAAAAGGAGACGATTTTTCAAGGATAATGCTGGCAGGTGCCTTAAAAAGTATGATTCTAAATGTTGTTGAAAGTATAAAAAATGCTGGACTTGTAACTCAGGCAATAGATTTGAATTGTTTTGCTCTTCACAGAGTTATAAACTGTGTTTGTAATCTTAAAAGCAAAAAGAAAGAAGAAAAGAATGTAAAGTCTTATATAAACCGTGTTTACAGTCCTGAAAGCAAGAAAAAAGAAAAGGATGTAAAGTCTTATTGTGTTGTAAATTTGGGCCGGGAAATATCAATAGTAGAAATAATTATGGGTGACGTTCTTAAATACCCAAGGTTTACATCTGTTTCTGCCAAAACTTTTATTGATACCTTTGCTAAAAAAGACAAAAAAGGTAAGAAACACTACGAAGATGTAGTGGCAAAGTTTGATTTTAATTCTGTGCTGGCTGCTAAAGCAAAAAAGAGTAAAAGCGATTTACCAGCTGAAGAAAATAACTCAGCAAACAAAGATAGTGAAGAAGACAAAACAAACACAGTCATGGAAAATACTGCAAATTTGATGATAAATGAAATAAAAACATCAATCGGCCATTTTCTGGAAGAAAATCCAAAACTAAAGATAGAAAAAATAATATTGGCTGGAGAGAGAATCGCTAATTTAGACAGGTATATTGAAGAAAAAATAGATTATAAGGTTGAGCTGTTAAATATATCAGATAATTTTTCATTTGATTATATAAAAAGAAAATCATTCCTGGCAGATAAAGATTTGGAAAGTGTTGCAAATAAGCTTGGTTTGGGCATTGGGATGGCGATAAGAGGTTTAGTGTAATGAAAACTATTAATCTTCTTCCAAAAGAAGAAAAAGTAATTGATATAAAAACAACTATACTAAATACAGCATTAATACTGGCAATTGTATTATTTGCAATAACACTACTGTTTTCAGTACTTTTTTATGATATAAATAAAAATCTTTCAATGAAACTAAGTGAATATGAAAATGTAAATATGAAGCTTCAAAATTATGCTAATAAATTAAAGACATATGGTCAATTTGAGGAAAAAGTAGCCAATAAATCAAATCTAACAAATTATATCCAAAAAGATGAAATTTTATGGTCTGAAATTTTATATAATTTGGGAGAGTTAATACCTGATGATGTCTACATTACAAACTTTGAAGGGGGAAGCAGGAATTTATATAGTTATTTAAAAGAGATGCTGAAAGAGGACAGTAATGAAGTAGGAAGCAAGAAGATAATATCTTTCAGTATAGAAGGATACTCTGCCAGCTATGCTGATATATCCGGGTTTATTATAGAAATTAAAAAGATACCGGGTATAGGCGAGGTATGGATAAGAAATATAAGCAGAACAGAGATACCTGATGTTACTGTGGATGTTTTATCGTATACCATTGAAACTTTTTGGAATTTAGAACCATACTTAGAGGAAATTAAGCAGCAGGTTGAAGTTTATGATAAAAGTATACCTGTGGAAGAAAAAGAGTTAGAAGAATCTATACTTGAGGAATGAATATTTAAAAATGTCTAACATACAAATTCAAAAAATAATTTTTATAGTCTTAATAATTATAATTACAATTGGTCTTTTTGTATTTATAGTAATGCCTAATTTTTCCAGCAGCACAGGATATGTCTACAAAATTAATCAGGAAAGGACAGATAAGAGCAGATTGGAGGCAGATCTGCATGAATTTTTAGCTGCAAGGGATAAGTACCATATGCTGAATGCTGAATATCAAAATCTTTGTATGCAGTTTCCACATGATATAGATATTACAATTTTAACTAATGAGATCTACGACATTGCAAGATACGCTGACGTAGATATACAATATATAGACTTTGCAGACAAAACCATAGCAGATACAGAGGATGAAAATGAGAAAAATATAGGAGTGATAGAAAGTAATCTAATATTAGAAGGATCCTATTATCAAATTCTGAGTTTTATAAATACAATAGAGATCATGCCGAGAGTAATTAGGATTAAAGATGTAGCAATCAGTACAGGGGAAGAAAGTTACAACAGGCTAATTGTCTATGTATCATTTGAATCATACTTTGATAAAAATTATGAAACTAAAAATAAATAATAACAAAATAAATATAAAGAAAATCGTATCGTTATTGGCAGCTGCATTATTTATTTTATGCATATTGCCATTTGTTTCCGGATGTTCTGTAAGCACTTTAATAGAAGAGTCTTATCAAAAAGAAGTGCTGTCAGACAAGTTGCCTTATATAAAAATAGATGAAAAGGAAATTGAGAGTATTAGTGCAAGTGACAGGGAAATGAAAAAAAATTATGAGTTTGAAACTGATATTAGCATAGTAGAAAACAACATAAGGGATCCCTTTGAGCCATTTTATATTGATAAGGAAGAACTTGAAGAAAAAAATGTTTTAATCCTGGAAAAGATTTACAGGGAAGATGGAGTAAGTTACGCAGAAATTAATTTTAACAATATTACCTATAAGCAAAAGAAGGGTGACGTTTTTGGAAATAATAATTATAGAGTAGAGGCAATTAATCCAACATCAGTAGTTTTATTAAAAGGTGACGAGATTATAACTATTTTTATTGATCAAATTTTTTATGATTAGGAAAGGGATTTTTTTTGAGGTATTTAACTGCAGGCGAATCTCACGGCAAAGCTCTTGTTGGAATAATAGACGGCTATCCTTCCGGGGTTCCGGTGGATATAGATTTTATAAATAAAGAACTTGCAAGACGGCAAAAAGGTACCGGAAGAGGCGGAAGAATGGCGATAGAGAGCGATGAAGTTGAGATTATTTCTGGAATAAGAAAGAGTTATAGTATTGGCTCGCCAATATCTTTTTTGATTCATAACAAGGATTGGGTAAATTGGAAAGATATTATGAATATTTCTCAGGATGGCTCCTGCGAGAACAAAGAAAAAATCCTGTTAAATCCAAGGCCGGGGCATGCTGATTTAACTGGTTTTTTAAAATACAGATTCAACAACATAAGAGATGTTATTGAAAGAAGCAGCGCCCGGGAAACAGCAGCCAGAGTATGTGTGGGAGGATTTGCAAAAATTGCATTAAATCTTTTTGGTATAAAAATATATAGTTATGTGACCCGGATTGGGCCAGTTAGTTTCGAAGATAAAATAAAATTAGAAAAGGAAACAGTAAAAAAGATAGAAGAATCTGCTGTCAGGTGTCCTGATGAAAAAATAAGCAATAAGATGGAAAAAGAAATACTTAAATCAAAAGCGCATGGTGATAGTCTCGGCGGAAAATTTAAAGTTATTGCTGTTGGAGCTCCCCCCGGTCTTGGATCGTATTCACAATGGGATATGAGATTATACAGCAGAATTGCTGCGGCATTTATGAGCATTCCAGCTATAAAAGCAGTAGATATTGGAAATGGATTTAGCTCAGCTTCTGTTTCCGGTAGAAATTTCCATGATGAAATTTATTATGATGAAAAAAACGGGTTTTACAGAAAGACCAATAGGGCAGGCGGGATAGAAGGCGGAATGACAAATGGCGGGAACATAGTGGTTGGAGCAGTTATGAAACCTATTCCAACAACACGAAAAGGTCTTGGCACCGTAAATATTCAAACTAAAAAAGCTGGGGTTAGTTTAAAAGAAAGAGCAGACATATGTGCGGTACCGGCAGCCTCAGTTGTTGGTGAAGCTGTACTTTCAATCGAAATTCTAAATGCTATGCAGGAAAAATTTGGCAAAGACAATATAGATGAGATTTTAGAAAACTATACCAGTTATAAGAAATATATAAAAAATATAGAAAAACTATAAAAACATTAATTTAACTTTGAAAAGTTTTAAGAATATAGCACTTATAGGTTTTATGGGTTCTGGCAAAAGCACCGTTGGAGAAATTATATCAAAAAAATTAAATTTGTTATTTATAGATATAGATAATGTAATAGAATTGATTGAAGAAAAAAGCATTGACAGCATATTTAAGTTACATGGAGAAAAATATTTTAGAGAGCTGGAAAGTAAAATTATTGACAAAATTTTTTTAAATAAAAATTGTATTTTTGCCTGTGGGGGTGGTGTTGTAAAAAATAGTAGGAATGCAGATACAATCAGGAAAAATAGTACTGTTGTGTATCTGCATGTTTCTCCTGAGGAAGCTTGCAGAAGACTTGAGAATGTAAGTAACAGGCCACTTCTTAAAGTTAAAGATAAGCAGAAAGTTATAAAAAGCATGATCAATGAAAGGGAGATGCTTTACAGAAAAAACGCAGATATAATTGTGAGCAATACAGATAAAAACCCTGAAATAATCGTATACGAGATAATAAATAAATTAGGTGTAAGCGCCTAAGGAAAATCAAGTATTTGCTCATTTTGCATTAGTTTGGAAAAAGTTTTATGAAAATAATTTCTACAAAAACTAAATTAAGAAAATATTTTATATATATTGATCAAGATATAACTGAAAAATTTCCTGTTTTCTTAATGAAAAATTTTAGCAATACTGAAAAGATTGTACTTGTTACAAATGATAAAATAATTAATATATATGAAAAAAAAGTAAAGGATTTACTAAAAAAAATTAACATAGAACATAAAATCATAGTAATTAAAGATGGAGAAAAGTATAAAAGTCTTGAAAGTACCGAGTATATTTTCAGCAAGTTAGTTAAATTTAATGTTCACAGGAACGATGCAGTAATTGCTTTTGGGGGCGGAGTTATTGGTGATTTAACTGGATTTGTAGCTTCAACTTATAGTAGAGGTACAAAGTTTATTCAGTATCCTACAACTGTCATAAGCCAGGTAGATAGCAGCGTGGGCGGGAAGGTAGCTGTGAATTATAAAACTGTAAAAAATATGATTGGCAGTTTTTATCAGCCACACATGGTTATAATTGACCCTATGCTTCTTCACACCCTGGATAAAAAACAGGTTATTAACGGGCTGGCAGAAATAGTAAAATATGGGATAGTCTTTGATAAAAAAATATTGGAAATAATAAGAAAAAATACAAATTTGAACAATAACGACAGAGTTTTAAGTCTGGTAAAAAGTAAAATTTTTGAAAAAATTATATTTAAGTGCTGCACAATCAAGGCAAGAGTGGTTGAGAAAGATGAGTTTGACAATGGATATAGAAATTTATTAAATTTTGGCCACACAATAGGGCACTGCATTGAAAACGCTTCAAATCTTGAAGACATAAATCATGGTCAGGCAGTAAGCATGGGGATGATAGCGGCAATAGATATCTCAATAAGCATGGGGCTGGCAAAAAAACAGCTAAAAGAAGATACAATTGAGGTATATAAAAGATTGGAACTTCCATATATTATTCCAAAATTAGATGTAGAAAAGATTATGAATGCATTAAAATATGATAAAAAGTTTACTTCCAAAATAAACAAATTCATACTTATCAAGGGTGTGAACAAACCACTATTTTGCTATAATATAGATAATGATATCATTACAGAAAGCATAAAAAATAATATGGAAAGTTATTAATGTAGTAAAGTAACAACGTAAAATAAAAAAAATATTAATTATGAAAGAAAAAGATAAAAAAATACGAAACGTTTTTATAATTAACGGCCCTAATCTCAATTTGCTT
>JAUVXY010000046.1 GCA_030603375.1 Actinomycetes bacterium
TTTATTTATTTGGGTTATGGCCTATCTGCAATCTCAAAGCCATTTTTATTCTTTGCTAATACCTGGACTGCAGTGCTTGCTGTAAAATTTTCTGATAGGATAGGCAAGGCTTCAAGGACTCCTGCACGGGATGCATTAATCTCAACTTCAGTTGATGCTTCAAAAAAGGGCAAAGCATTTGGTTTTCATAGAGCAATGGATAGAATCGGAGCTATCGGCGACCCATTGATAGCAATGCTAATCTTATTTTTCTTTGATAACAATGTGCGCCTGGTTTTCCTGTTATCTGTTGTACCTGCTGTCATGGCCCTTTTTTTTATAAAATTTGTAAAGGAAACTGCCCATACAAGGGATGATGCTCAGAATATCAGGCAAAAGAGCAGTTTAAGAAATGCACCTTTTATTTTGTTTTTAGTATCAAATATTATTTTTACTCTTGGAAATTCTTCAAATGCTTTTTTAAACCTCAAAGCCAGAGAGGAGGGCCTTGCAATTTTCTTAATTCTGGTTATATGGATTGTTTATAATATAGTCTGCTCTCTATCGTCGCCATTATTTGGCTCATTGTCAGATAGAATCGGCAGAAAGCCAGTAATTATTACATCTTTTTTATACTATTCAATAATCTATTTTTTATTCGCCTTCTCCAATTCTTTATGGTCAGTGTGGGTTTTATTTGGGGCTTACGGTATTTACTATGGACTTTCAGCAGGTACTTTCAGGGCTTATATAGCAGACCTTGTAAGTCCAAACCAGAGGGCTACAGCATACGGCCTGTTTAATACAGGGATTGGGTTAGCTTTGCTTCCTGCTTCAATGATAATGGGTACTCTATGGGATATTTATGGGAGCAGGTTGGCATTTATAACATCTGCTCTTTTTAGCTTGCTTGGTTTTTTAATCTTTTTGATAGGCCTGATATTTATTAAAATAAAAAACAATCTAAATGCAAGAGGCAGATAATGATACATAACGCTAACACCGCTTCTTGTAATTTTTTTACAGCTGTTTCAACCAGTAATCATCAGCAAGGCTAAAATATTCTTTTTCGGGGAATTTTTCGTTCAGCATTCTAAAATCTTCCTGATTTAATTGCCATCCCAGAGACCCTAAATTCTCTTCCAGGTGTTTGATATTTCTTGACCCGGGAATTGTTACCACATTATCCTGAGATATTAGCCAGTTAATCGCTATCTGGCTGGGAGTTTTATTATATTTTTTACATATATTATCCACTATATGTACTTTATTTTTAGAAAGCATACCACCTTCAATTGGCCTCCATGCAGCGACCATTACGTCATGAGTCTGCGCATAGTTCAAAAAACCATCCTTTTGCGCCATTCTGTTTTTAAGGCTATAAGGAATCTGGTTAACTACAATTTTATTCCGGGTGCAGCTCTGAGCTTTTTTGAACTGCTCAATATTGAAATTGCTAACTCCAATGTATCTGATAATATTTTTCTCCAACAGATAATCCATTGTCTCCATAGTTTCCTTGATTGGAATTTTAAAATTTGGATAATGAATTAAATAAAGATCAATATAGTCAGTGTCAAGCCTTTTTAAACTATTTTTTGCAGCTGCGATAACATCGCCGTAATGAAGCGACATAGGTGACACTTTCGTAGCAATTATCAGGCTTGATCTGTCATAGCCTTTTATGGCTTTGCCTACGATCTTCTCACTATGGCCTCCTCCATACATTTCTGCAGTATCAATATGTGTAATACCCATATCAATTGCTTTTTTTATAGCGGAAATATCACGCTGGTCATCGTTACTGGTATCATGGGTTGTGTCTCCGCCCATTCTATATGCTCCAATTCCAAATACAGGAATTTCAAAACCATTTTTTAATTTTTTAACAGGTATTTTCATAATTTCTCCATTAGATATTTAGAAATAATAAATCCAGAATAATTATATATAAATAAGGATTTATTTTCAAAAATACTACTCTATTAAAAATTGCATATTTAGCATCTTTAAATTATTATATAGCTAATTTTTAATAGAATATTGGAGTTAGTTTATGCACAAAATTGCAATCCTTGGCGCCGGATATATGGGGGGTGCCATGACATTTCCACTGGCAGAAAATAATCTTTCCGTAAATTTATGGGGGACATGGCTTGATAATGAAATAATAGATTCCTGCCAGAAAGGTATCCATCCAAAACTAAAAAAAGCTCTTCCTGACTCTGTAAATTTATACTATTCCAGGGATTTAAAAAAGGCCATAGAAGATGTGGACATTATTTTTATTGGAGTTTCAAGCGATGGTTTCCTCCCGGTTTTTAGTAAAGTTATTGAAGTTATTGATAAAAATTATTTCTTTTTTACTCTGACTAAAGGATTTGTTAATGATAATGGAAAGATACAAAGGATAAGTAAAATTGCAAGCAAATTATTCTACAACAAATTTGCAAAGGAAGAATTTAATTGGTCATCTATAGGCGGACCAGTAAAAGCTCTTGAAATATCTAAAAATATCCCGACTGTGAGTATCTATGGGACTAAAAATAAAGAAATGGAAAATATGACTGAATTATTTTCTACAGAGAGTTACCGAATTGTTACAACAGATGACGTAATTGGAGTGGAATTGTGTTCAGCTTTTAAAAATGTTTATTCTATGGCCATGGGTATGTTAGATGGCATATACAAACCCAGCCAAGAAGGAATGTATCATAATTTCAGCTCTCTCATTTTTAATCAAGGCATTATTGAGATTTCTAAAATTGTGGGCAGTGCAGGAGGAAACAGAGAAACTGTTACTAATTTTGCAGGTATTGGTGACCTTTATACTACCTCACAATCTGGGAGAAATAGACTTTTTGGTGAGCTTTTAGGAAAAGGAGTCAGTCCGAATGCTGCATATCGAAAAATGTTAAGCAGTGGTGAACTAGCAGAAGGTTATTTTACCTTAAAGCATAGTATGGAATGGCTTGCCAGCCTTAATAGTGGCATTCTCTATGATCTTCCTTTATTTAAAATAATTTATGATATTATTTTAAATAACAAAAAACCACTGGAAGAATTAAAGGGCTTATCACAAATTTATAAAAAATAATTAATTAACTTGATCTTTTTTATCACAGATGCACTTATCCGGCAAGTCTTAAAATTGCCAGTACATCTTCCTTAAATAATCTCTTAAATTTTCCAACAGGACCGAACTGAACACATTTTTCTGCCATTTTTTCAAACATATCATCTGAAATATTTATGTCATCTAAAGTTGTTGGAAGATTTATTCCCTTTAAGAATTGCTGCAGCCTTCTTATGCCTTCAAGAGCAATATCCTTTTTTGAAGCAAAAAGAGGATCTACATCAAAAACTCTTACAGCATATTGATACAATTTAAAAACATTCTCTCTATCTTTTAGAGCATGTTTCATCCATGCCGGAAAAACTATGGCCAGGGATGCCCCATGTGCAGTATCATATATTGCACTTATTTCATGGCCAATTTTATGCGATCCCCAATCTCCAATTCTTCCCGTGCTTAATATATCATTATGTGCAATGGTGCTTGCCCACATGATCTCTGCTCTTGAATTATAATCATTTGTTTTCTTTATTGAAATTGGTGCATTTTCAATAACTGTCTTTATTGTTGCTTCACAAAGTCTGTCTGTGAGATCAACGTTTTCCGTATGTGTAAAATACCTTTCCATGACATGAGCCATTGCATCACAAGCACCGCATGCAGCCTGGAATTCTGGCAGGGAAAAAGTAATCTCTGGATTAAGTATGGCAAATTTTGGACGGATCAGATCGCTATGGAAACCTTTTTTAATTAATCCATCTTCATTTGTTATAACTGTAACATTGCTTGACTCACTGCCGGCAGCTGGAATAGTTAAAATAACCCCTACAGGGGCAGCTTTTTCTGGCTTTGCCTTTCCAGTAAAGAAATCCCAGATTTTCCCATTAAAATTTATGCCAAGGGCTATTGCCTTGGCCGAATCAATAACACTTCCCCCTCCAACAGCTAATATAAAGTTTATTCCTTCATTCCTGCAGATTTTTATACCTTCTGCTACCAGGCCTAATCTTGGATTTGGCTTAACACCCGGCAGTTCTACTACTTCTATGTGAGCTTCTTTTAAAGATTTTATAACTTCATCATATAATCCAGTCTTTTTGATGCTTCCGCCACCATAATGCAGCAGTATCCTGTTTGAAAAATTCCTAACTTCTTCCCCTACCAGTTTTTGTGTTCCTTTTCCAAAAATTATTTTAGTAGTATTCTGAAACATGAAATTTTCCAAGATTGCTCCTTTACATAAAAATTTTTACACAGTATTTTAACATATAATTCCATGAAAAATTTAGTAAGACATTGTTAGTTGCAGACAGCTAAAACTTAAGCCAATATTTAGTTTATTCCACTCTTAAATAGTTCGGATAATAGTTATGACAATATTTTACATAGTACTAAAAACGAGCCTTTTATCTGACCACAAATGGGATTGCAATAGCTATAACCCCGGTAAACACCACCGTTAAAATAAAAAGATTGTACCTCGTATTGTAATTTCTTAAAAGAGATGAATCATAGTAGCCTTCCACATTCTGGTCTTTATACATTTTAAGAAGCCCATTTATGAGTTTGGATCTTGTTTGCTTTCCTTTCAGCAATCCAAATATTACAACTATATTAACCACTATCACCAGAGAGATAAAGATAAACATTACAATAAAAAGGTTGACCTCATCACGTGAAGCCTCTGCCATTGCGGAATTAATGCCGAGGGTCAGCATATTAAGAAAAATCGCCGTCAGTATAAAAATTGTGTCTGTGCGTGTATTTTGCTGTAACTCTGAAGTAATATGCTTGTGAACATACTCGATCATACGGCTTCCCCTTCCCTAGAATATTTTATGCTTTTCTGCATTATTAGACGGAGTATATGTATGAAAGTTTTAAAACAATAAAAGCTATATTCTATATCTGTAGCATTTTTTCTATTTTTAAAGGATTCTCCAGAAATATCAAGGCACATTTATAATAGAAGTTACTCTACTGTTTTATCTTTTTCTACCAGCCTTGCTATTACAAGTTTATCTTCTCCAAACTTCTCTGATACTTCTCCAATAGCATTGGTTAATTTTTCTTCCCTGTGCTCATCGTAAAAAAGCTGATTGTCCAATATGAAAACTGGTTTTAAGCTGCTTACAGAAATTCCCACCAATCTAACCTTTTTCCGTGTAAGATCAAGTCTTTCAAGAAGCAAAACAGATGGCTTGAATATACCCGATATGCTAAATGTATATCTATTTAAGGTTATCCTTTTTGTAATAGTTTTAAAATCAGAAAATCTTACTTTAAGCGTTAAGGTTTTGCCTTTATATTTCTTTGAATACAGGTTCCTTGATATTTTTTGAGAAAGAAACAGCAGAGTTGACTTAAGAATCTCAAAATCTGCTATATCTTTCCTATATGTTATCTCTCTTCCTATTGATTTTGGTTCGCTGTATGGTATTACTTCTCTGTTGTCTATGCCATTTGCCATGCTGTGCATGGTCCCCCCTATTTCACCAAACTTTGCCCTGAGCACCCCCACCGGCATATTTGCAACATCGCCAATAGTCTCAGCCCCCATAGCTTCAAGGTCTTTGCAAGTTACCCTTCCAACGCCCCACAGGCAAGATACAGGAAGGAGCTTTATTTTTTCAATCACACTTTTTTTGTCTTCGAGTACTATAAGTCCATCTGGTTTTCCCATGTTTGAAGCAAGCTTTGCTAAAAACTTATTGGGTCCTATGCCTGCCGAAGAAGTCAGGTTTGTCTTTTCGTATATTTTGCTTTTTATTTTTTTGGCAATTTCCAGTGCACTCCCAAAAAGCTTCTCGCACCCTGTGACATCTAAAAAACCTTCGTCACAGCTTACAATTTCTACAAGGGGTGTATACTGAAAGAATACTTCTCTTATCTTTACCGATTCTTTTAGATATTTTTCCATATCTACAGTAACAAAAATCCCGTCAGGACAGAGCTTTTTCGCTCTTGCCAGTGGCATTCCTGCATGCAGCCCATATTTTCTTGCCTCATAAGAAGCAGAAGAAATCACGCCTCTGTTTAGCGGACCACCTACTATAAGAGGTTTATTTTTATATGCAGGATTATCCCTCTGCTCCACTTGCGCAAAAAAGGCATCCATGTCTACATGAATTATTTTTCTGGCCCTCGCCATACAGGTTTTACTCCAATAAATAAGTTATCTCTCATGCAATATTTTCTCAAGATACAGGTAAGAAAACAGGACTCTTTTCCCAAGAATATGAAATTTGTATATCAGATGTCAAGATTTTTTTATGTAAAGCTATTTTTTTACTGTCAATTTTAGTATTATTACAAAAAGTAATTAATTTATGATACTTCTTTATGTGTATTAAAATAAGCTAAAATAACCATAAAGTATATTGTTAAATAATTATTAGATACTTCTTATGGAAAACTTGTATATTTATAAAAATATTGGAATTCTTGCCTTATGTTATTTTTTTGGCGCAATTCCATTTTGTTATATTATTGCAAAAATCCACAGCAGGAAAGACCTGACAAAAATAGGTGATAAAAACCCGGGAGGATGGAATTTAATATTTAACGTCTCAAAAATCTGGGGAATTGCAGGCTTACTTCTTGATTTTTCTAAAGGGTTTTTGTCTTATTTCATAGTCTTAAAAATCACAGATATTGAGCTTGTAGCCATCCTTGCAGGTTGTGCAGCAATTGCAGGACATGATTATTCACCTTACTTAAAATTTTCAGGAGGGAAAGGCGTGGCTTCAACCCTTGGGGTTTTATTTGCCATAAGTCCCTTAGCCATTGTAGCTTATGGGGCAGGCATTACATCAGTACTCTTTTTGCTTAGAAATATGATATGGGGAGTAGTATCGGGTATCATCTTTTCAGGTATTTTTTTATGGATCTTTAAAAGTTCACCAGTTTATTTAATTTTGGTGTTTGCACTTTTGATAATTGTTATTCCCAAGTATATAAATCACTCAATACTTTTTCATCAAAATTTCATAGTCCGAAAAGAAAAAAATGTAAAAGATTTATTTACTCCCAAGATCAGGTGAACACTCCTCAGAGCTATCTTTTACTAGCTTTAACTCATCTCTATTACTGCTGGCATCATATATTCTGCCTTTCCAGTATATTCCGGCACCTATTTTACTCTGCAGAATAGAATCTACGGAAACCAATATTATATATAACACTGAGAGAGGATGGAGAAATGCATCAAGAACCCTGCTCTTAAACCTGATTGCCAGTACGCCCCTGATGACAAATATTATAGCAATCTGCAAAATTATCAGATTTATTACTATTGCAGGCAAATCATAAATTAAGATTCCAAGGGGAAGCAAGATAAAAGGAAATAAAAATAATATTGAAATAAGCATGGTAACAATAAATTGAATAGAAATATGAAAATCAAAAGCTGCAAAAATAACTTTTGAATACCCTCTTACCGCTCCACTAAAACTCCTGTACATCCTGCAATATATATCCCCGCTCCCATCAAATATCATAAACTTATATCCGCATCTTTTTACCTGCTTTGAAATTTTTACATCGTCTAAGATTTCTTTCTTTACAGATTCATGACCGCCAATTTTTTTATAAACATCTCTTTTAAATAATATAAATTGACCTATTGCAGTACAAAACAGGGGATGTCTTGACTTTTTTATAAGCACTAATGGCAAAAAGCTTAAAATTGCAAAACTAATAAATGTAATTAGCATCCTCTCATGGATTGTTACCATTATTTGCGTTGGGTAAACAGACATGGCATCAAGGTTGTTTGCAGTAAGACAGTTAACTGAATTTGAAACTGAGCTGCTAAGATGAATCGTGTCTGCATCTGTAAAAATAAGGTATTCTCCGCCTGCATGCTTTGAAAGCTGGTGGCATGCATAACTTTTCCCCATCCATCCATTTTTTAGGGGCTTTCCTGTAATCAGCCTTACCCTGCTGTCTTTTTTCCTCATCTGCCTGACAATCTGTCCTGTACCGTCACTGGAGTTATCATCAAGTACTAAAATCTCTATATTGGGGTAATCCTGCTTAAGCAGGGACCTTACGCACCTTTTTATATTTTTTGCTTCATCTCTGGCAGGGATTAGTACCGATACAAGCGGCGGCGAGTTCTTTACCTGTTCTGTCTGTGCAAAGCTGGCAACATTTTTAAACAGGATATTGTTTACAATAAAATTAATGAGTACCAATAAAAGAGCTGCTGTGACTGTATAGTGATATAGTAGTAAAAAATTCATAATAAATATTAAATATAGTTTTGACACCTAATATAGCATACCTGGTTCTATATTTCTTGCTATTACGTAATAGTTTTATGTAATTTAAAATACTACACTCTAAGAAATCAGGTTTATCAGTGTTCTGGCATTTTCAACTGCGTAGCCATGTATATCATTGTTAAAATATGTATAGCTGCTTATGCCATTTTTTTGATATTGCTTTACTATTTTAGCAACTTTTTTGAGTTCAGTCTCGGTATAATTGGATGAATACAGCTCTTTCCCTCCGTGCATTCTTATATAACAAAAACTTCCAGTTAATTTCTCATGATAAGGAAACCCGGGAGAATTTGAAATCACAATTGCACATCTTTTGCTGTCAAGCATATTGTATATCTCATCACAAAACCAGCTCTCATTTCTAAACTCAAAAGCATATTTGTAATCATCAGGCAGTATTTCTAAAAAATCTTTAAGTCTGCTTGTATTTTTTTTCATATTTGGGGGCAGCTGAAATAAAAATGGCCCCAGCTTGCCTTTAAGTTCTTTAGCTGACTTAAGTAAATTTTTAAACGGCTCGCCGCAGTCTTTTAATCTTTTAATATGAGTTATATATCTTGATGCTTTTACAGTAAATAGAAAATTATCTGGCGTTTTTTTTGCCCAGCTATTAAATGTATGCAGTTTTGGCAAGTGATAAAAGCTGCTGTTTATCTCTACAGTATCAAAATGCTCCGAATAGAAAGAAATCCATTTAGCCCTGTCTAAACCTTCAGGGTAAAAAATTCCTGACCAGCCGTCATAACTCCAGCCTGATGTTCCTATATATATTTTAGGGCTTCTCATATGCGCTTTTTATATTGCTATAATCAGACATAAAAATTAAGACAGGGTCTCAAATGCTGCTCCTGCAGGAAATGCGCGCTTCCCTGCCGGCAGGTGCAGGTTCTTTACCAGATATCCCCAAGGCTGTTTACAAACTCATAAGTTTTCCTGTCCACCAGCTTGAGCTTGCCTATTGCGTCAGATATGGGCACATTTTTTGGTTTTTCAGACTCTACTCCTACCATCATTCCAAATTTATTATCCAGTACATTATCAGCTGCTCCTCTTGCAAATACTGTGGAAAGGTAGCAGTCGTAAGCTGAGGGCACTCCTCCCCTTTGTATATAGCCCAGCACATTGACCCTTGGCTTTATGCCAATTTTTTTATCTACTATTTCAGCAAGAGAATATGCTATACCCCCAAGTTTAACATTTCCAAATACATCTATGTCTTTCTGTAGAAGCTGTCCTCCCTCTATTTTTACTCCTTCTGATACCATAAAGAGGCCATATTTTTTACCTTTTTTTCTTCTCCTTGCAATAAGATTGCATAGTTTATCAACATCTACCGGAAATTCTGGGATAAGCGCTCCATCTGCACCAAGAACTATAGCGCTTCTAATAGTCAGAAAACCGCTATCTCTGCCCATAACTTCTACCAGCATCTCTTTTTCATGAGATACGTTAGACGAGAGCATCATCGCAGTGGCTGAAACTATATTTTTAATAGCGCTATGAAAGCCAATGCTGTAATCTGTACCGCATATATCATTATCTATGGTCTGAGGCACTCCAATTACATTTAT
>JAUVXY010000060.1 GCA_030603375.1 Actinomycetes bacterium
CCAACGTCAATACCCTTTGTTGGTTCATCAAAGATTAGTATCTTCGGATTGCATAACATTGAACGCCCGATAATTACTTTCTGCTGATTTCCACCACTCAAATATTGAATTTCCTGGTTAATCGATGAGGTTTTTACATCATAATCTTTGATAACTTTATTTGCAAGCACCTTTTCTTTTTTACCCGATATTATTGGCCCGGTCGTTGCTTGATCCAGCAAAGGCATTGTTACATTTTCTTTAATGCTCAGTGCAGAAAAAATGCCGAGGCTTCTTCTTTCTTCAGTAATATATATTAAGCCATTATTTACAGAATGTTTAACGTTACCTAACTTCATAGGCTTTCCCTGTAATTTTACTTTTCCCTCCCACGCAGGAAGATATCCATAAATAGTCTGCATAATCTCAGTCCGCCCTGCACCAATAAGGCCGACAAAGCCTAAGATTTCACCCTTATTTAGCTTAAAGCTAATATCTGAAAACTTCTCGCCCATTAAATTTTCTACTTCAAGAAGAGTATCGTCTGATACACTTTCTGAATAATATGTCTTACTAAGATCTATATTGTAACCTGCTATCTGCTTTAGTACTTCCGGGACAGTTGTACCCTTTATATTAGAATTAGCAACCCTGGCACCATTGCTCATTACAGTTATCTCATCGCCTAAAGCAAAAACTTCTTCAATTTTATGGGAAATAAAAATAATAGCTTTATTTTCTTTCTTTAATTGCTTGAGTACCAAAAACAGACGCTCGACTTCATGCGGGCCCAGGCTTGTTGTAGGCTCGTCAAGCATAATTACTTCAGAATATTCGCTAACCGTCGCACGCGCTATCTGCAGTAACTGCTGTTCAGATACTGAAATATCTTTTACTAAATCGCTGGGTTTTGCAGTAATTTGAAATTTTTGCAGGTAGGGAACCGCGCACTTGAACAACTTTCTATTATTAACAATCGGGTTCCTAAAACCTGACTTTGAAAATGGAATAAAAAGGTTTTCCGCAACAGTCATATGGCTAAAAAGATCCAGTTCTTGTGGAACATATGCAACTTTTTCAAACAATTTTTTGTTTCTAAGTGCATCTTCACCATCAATAGTAACTGTGCCTTCATCCGGAGCGTACAAGCCTGTTAAGATTTTGGCCATGGTACTTTTTCCTGCACCATTTTCCCCTACAACACAATGAACTTTCCCTCGTTCAAAGGAAATATCAACATTATCAAGGGCAACTACTCCAGGATATCTTTTAGTAATATTATTAAGTTCTAATACTTTTTGGCCAGACATCTCCTAAATCTTTCTCTGTAGATTTATTAATTTGCTTATCAGAAATAAAAACAGAAATAAGATTCTGATTATTTTATCATAAGTAATTTTATATTTTTAGTTTCACTAACAAATAAAATTTTAATAATCCAATTTTTTTTAACATTTTGCTTATAAAATCTTTTACTGAAGCAGGGACGTACACTTTTGTGAATCCCTGCTTCAGTGCTATTAAGGACAGCTAGACATACATCATTGCCTTATTTTTTGAATCTTTCAAGATATTCATCAACATTTGATTGGTCGATATATGCGCAACCAATATCAATGAACTTTGGAATTTGAACGCCCTGCTTGTAATATCCCAAATGATTCATGTAATGAAGCATAACGGAATATGCGCCCTGCTGATCCGGTGCTATGTATACTGATGATTCCAGTACTCCTTCTTTAACATAATCCAATATTGAAACCATTTCGCCAATACCAACAGCCTGGATTTCGCCTACTTTACCAGCTTCTTTGATAGCCTGTGCAACTCCTACAGGAAACGCTGCGTCACAGCCAAGATATCCGACTAAATCCGGATTAGCTGCAATAGTTGCAGCTGCTTGCTGTCTTGCTGTTTCCATATCATCATTATCTACTCCACCATCAACAACCTCAACATTAGGATAGGCTTTTAACGCTTCCTTTAAAAAGTCATATCGTTGTTTATGACTTGGAGCGGTCGGAAAGCCCTGCATAAGAGCAACTTTACCTTCTTCATTGATAAGGCTCATGAGTCTATCTAATTCATACTGTGCCATATCTGTTGCTGATGCTGCAACAGCTGTATAGTCCGCAAAAGGACTGCAGTCATATACAGTGATTAGAATCCCCAGATCCCTGACCTCGTCAAAAACCTGTTTGTTGCCCTGCTCGTCAAGCGGGTCAATAAAAATACCTGTGATTCCCCTTGCTGCAGCTTGCTGTATTATTGCGTTTTGTTCAGCAACATCCGCTGTTGCTGGAGCAATGTATTCTACGCTTACTTTGGTATTGGTGTTTTCTGTAAGCAATGCTGCCATATTCTCTGCACCTATCTGAACAAGATCAAACCATGGATGTACAACTTTAGGAATGTGTACAATCTTTAATTCTCCGCCAGCCACTACTTCTGCTGTTTCTACTGCTTCTTCTTCCGATGCTGCCGCTGTTTCTTCCGATGCTACTGCCGCTTCTTCTGATGCTGCTGCCTTACAGCCAACTCCAGAGAAAGCCAGTGTAGCTACAAAACATACGACTACTAACAATGTTAGTATTTTTCTCATACGTCCTCCTTCTCTTTGATAAAAAAATAAATTTAGCTTTTTTGAGACTTCTTACGTGTTTTTGTCTAAAATTATGATTATCTGATTGAGTTTATTAGACCAACTTAGCGCGTTAACACATTTTCGTAATAATATTATAAATTTTTGCCCTTGTCAAGTAAAAAATAAAAATGGGTTTTAAAAATAAAACCTGTTCATTCCTCTTGTTAAAATTTTTTCCAGATACTTTCCGGATAAAGCAATTCGAAATCTTGATATTCTAAGTTAGATTTGTAATAATATATCACAACCGTGGCACAAATATTAAAAAAGTATTACTAATATTAAATATGCGTCATAAATTTGTAATATTTCCATTCACTGCAATAGTTGGGCAGAAACTTATAAAAAAAGCATTACTGATTAATGCTATGGACCCGACTATAGGTGGGGTATTGGTAAAAGGAGATAAGGGTACAGGAAAGTCCACAGTTGTGCGTGCGTTGGCTGATTTACTTCCAAAAATAAAAATAGTTTCAGGCTGCCCTTTCAATTGCCACCCAGAAGATTTAAAACTGATGTGCAAATCCTGTCAGGAGCTATATGAAAAAGATGGACATCTGCCATGGATTGAAGGGAAAATGGAAATTGTTGATATGCCCCTGTCTGCAACTGAAGATATGGTTATAGGAACAATTAATATTAAGAAAGCTCTTGAGAAAGCTATTAAAGTTTTAGAGCCCGGTATTCTAGCAAGAGCAAATAGAAATATATTGTATATTGATGAAGTAAACTTGCTTGACGATCATCTTGTTAATATTCTTCTGGATTCTGCTGCAATGGGCATTAACATTGTTGAAAGAGAAGGCATATCTCTGTATCATCCATCACGCTTTATTCTGGTTGGTACAATGAACCCTGAAGAAGGCGAACTGAGGCCTCAGATATTGGACCGCTTTGGTCTCTCGGTAGAAGTTAAGGCATTGCATTCAAAAGAAGATAGGCTCAAAGTTATTGAACATAGGAGAGAATTTGATTCTGATCCCTGGAAATTTGAAAAAAAATTCAATGAAGAACAGCTGTCCTTAAAAGAAAGCATAGTTAATGCACGGGCAATTCTCCCTCAGGTTAGTATTCCAAGGGAATTGCTTGAAAAAATTGTTGAAATAACAGCATCTCTTAGAATTAGAACTCATCGTGCTGATATTGTAATGGAAAAGACTGCAAGAGCACTTTCTGCTTTGGACGGAAGAAATTATGTAACAGAAAAAGATATTAAAGAAGCTGCTCTTTTAGCTCTTCCCCATAGAATGCGGCAGCAGCCTTTTGAAAAAGAAGAAAAGCTCACAAAAGAAAAAATAGAGACAATTCTGCAATCAAAAACAAAGGAGGAAGTTTTTGACTTTGATAAAGACTCAAATATAAAGAAAAATATACTGGATATTAATACCGCTGTCTCTTCACAGGGAAAAGATTTTCCAAAAACAGAAGGGGAAAAAGGCTGCTATATTAAAGCAAGAGAAAGTAAAAATCCGAAAAGTATAGCAATTGATGCTACTATAAGAAAAACTATCAAAGAAACTGGAAAATTAAAAATACTACCAGAACACCTTATGGAGAAGATAAGAGCAGGAAAGGGTAAAACACTTTATATTATTTTGCTCGATTCATCCTCTTCTATGAGGGCAGAGAGAAAAATAAGGTTTGCCAAAACACTGACGTGGCTTTTGCTAAGACAATCTTATAAAAAGAAAAATAAGGTTTCTCTCGTAACATTTAGGGAAGATAACGCTCAAATTTTAGCACCACCAACAACAGATTTTATTAAAATAGAAGAAGCATTGGAAAAACTACCCACAGGGGGAAAGACGCCGCTCACATTAGCGCTTTTTGAGGCATTCAAGATTGCCAATAAAGAAACTAAAGCATTGCCTACGATTATCTTAATCTCTGATGGCAAATGTAATGTGTTTATTAAAAATAACCTTGAAGAAGATATCAAATTTCTGTCTGCCTCTGCCATCAACATAAATCTTGTAGCAGTAAATACTGAAATCAGGAACAGAAGCATTGGAGTTCTTGAAGATATCGCTAAAACATTCAATGGCTCGCATTTCTATCTGGAGGATGTGTTATGAAAAAAATACTTGCTCTAACTACAATAAATAACACAATGGCCTTAAGGGAAGCTGCCGGCAAAGTAAGGGAAAAGTATGGCGATATAGTTAAAATAAGAAAGATTTATTTTAATGACTATGAAAATCCAGACATATCACTTAAACCTGTTGAAGATGAGATTAACTCATCAGACATAATACTTATAGATATAAGAGGAGACATAAGGGTCGGAAGAGAAATCCCACAAATGCTTAAGGGGAAAGAGAAAACCGTCATTGTTTTAATTGCTGGCAGCCAGCATATCTTTGCGCTTACAAGAATGGGCAAATTCAGGGGCGAAATTATCTTTAAGCCTGAAAGAGAGAAAGAATTTAATGTTCACACTTATGTAAAAACAAAGAAATTTTCTGAACTAGCAAAAAAGTTAGGAAAAATTGTACCTTTTGGAATGCTAAAAGATATGCGAAACTGGATTTTAGCTCAGGAGTATTATGCTGAAGGAGATGCGGAAAATCTAAAAAATCTTATTATTTTCCTACTTAAAAATTATGCCGGGGTTAGGAGTATAAAGAAAATCTCTCCTCCAAAGCCTCAAATTCCTTATGGCCTTTACTTGCCAAATGGAGATATTTATGAAACTCTAAAAGAGTATAAAGAAAGAATTCAATACGAGAAAAAGAAACCAACTGTCGGAGCATTGCTTTATGGCGGGATGCATTTTGACGATACAAAGCCAATAGCAGATGCGCTGTACAAATGTTTAAAGGAAACTATAAATTTTATATTTGTTTTTTCGAAAGTTGAGTACAATATTGAAGCTATAAATAAATATCTTAAGGATATCGACTTACTTTTAAATCTACAATATTTTAGAATCCATGGCGGACCTTATGGGGGCGAGCCTGAACCAACTTACGATTTTTTAAAAGAGGTAGATGCACCATGTATTATAGGGCTCAGGTCATACGAAACTGAAATAGCTAAATGGAAAGAGAGCAAACAAGGCATAAACCCTCTTGAGATTACCCTTGGAGTAACCTTGCCTGAACTTGACGGTGCCATAGAGCCAATTTTTGTGGCAGGGCTAGAAAGTACCAAAGATCCAGTTCTGGGGGAAGTAAAAAAGATGCAAGTTCTACCGGACAGGATTGAAAAATTAAGTAGAAGGATCAAAAATTGGACAACCTTAAGAAACAAACCAAACAGTAAAAAAAAGATTGCAATAATTACATATAATTACCCGCCGGGTGAAGACAATTTAGCAAGTGCTGGTTATTTAGATGTTTTTGAAAGCATGAGAAAATTTTTAGAGAAGCTAAAAGAAAGAGAATACAATGTTAAAATGCCCGATATAAATTTAAAAGACCTCTTCCTTTCTTCAGGAGTAGTTAACAGTCCAAACTATATCCAAAAAACAGGACTAAAGATTCCTGTAGATAAATACATTTCGTGGTTTACGTCTCTCCCAAAATATATTCAAAACGAGGTAACAAAGTACTGGGGAGAGCCGCCAGGAAATATAATGATTGATGGAGATTGTATTTTAATCCCGGGCGTAATTATAGGCAATATATTCCTGGGCATTCAGCCGTCAAGAGGAGTCCATGAGGATATGGACAAAGCATACCATGATAAAGATTTACCTCCGCACCATCAGTATCTGGCATATTATTTTTTCCTTGAAAAAGAATTTCATGCAGATGCAGTGATACATTTTGGGATGCATGGAACACTTGAGTTTACAAAAGGTAAAGAAATTGCTCTCTCTTCAGAATGCTTCCCGGACATACTTATAGGCAATATGCCTAATATTTATTATTACTGGATAGGAAACACTTCTGAGTCAACTATTGCTAAAAGGCGTTCTTATGCAATTTGCATCTCACATAAATCACCGCCTTTTAAAAGTTCTAATCTTTATGAACAATATATAGTGCTGGAGGATTTGCTAAATCAATACGAGGCAGAGAAAGATGAAAAAACATTAAAAATAATTAAAGAAACTGCAACTGAGGTGCATTTGCCTTCAGAACCCTCAGAGTTAAGGAGAGAATTGCACAAGATGAAAAGAAGGCTTATTCCCTATGGACTGCATATAATGGACAAAAAGCCTGGCAAAGAAGAGCTATTGGATTATTTACTTGGTGTACTGCGAATTGACAGAGAATTCCCTTCTATATTAAAGCTATTAGCAAATGAGGAAGGACTTATTTGGGAGGAAATCAAAGGTACGAAAATGGCAGATAAAATAGAGGAGCACGCAAAGAAAGTAATAGGAAACATGTTAAGCGGAGCACCACCAAAATGGCTTCCTGAAGGGTATAAAGAGTTAATAGATAATATTGTAGAGAGAGTTCAAAAGTCATCAGAAAGCAAAGGGCTCCTGAGGGCTTTGGAGGGGAGATATATTTTACCGGCCTGTGGCGGCGACCCTGTTCGTAACCCTGATGTTTACCCATCCGGGAGAGCAATGTATGCTTTTGATCCCAGGCTTATTCCTACAATTGCGGCAGAGGCAAGAGGGAAAAAAGCTGCGGATTTACTAATTGATTCCTATTTGAAAAAATATGGCAAATATCCTGAAAGCATAGGGATTGTACTCTGGGGATTTGAGACAATGAAGACCGGCGGGGATACAATTGCTACAGTTCTCTCACTTCTTGGGATAAGAATAAAACACAAAAAAAGTCCCTGGTTCAAAGAACTTGAAGTTATAACACTGGAAGAATTAAAAAGACCAAGAATAGACGCAGTGATCACTATTTGCGGCATTTTTAGAGATACTTTTGGAACACATATTGATTTGATAAATAGAGCAATAAAAATGGCTGCTAAACTTGATGAATCTTATAAAGAAAATTTTATAAAGAAACATTATATTCAAAATGAAAAGGATTTGAAAGATTTTGCCCTGGCAAGAATTTTTGGCCCCTCGCCAACAGAATATGCTACCTCTATGAGAACACTGATTGAGAGCGGCAGCTGGGATGAGGAGAAAGATTTAGTTAAAAGTTATGACGATAGTATGAGTTATGCCTATTTCAATGGAAAAATAGAAAAGAGCCAGCAAGCATTCTCCAGTGCTTTAAAAACCGTTGATGTTATTACTCAAGAAAGAGATGGCACAGAGTATGAGGTTACAGATCTTGATCATTACTATGAGTTTTTGGGAGGATTGTCAAGAACCGTACAAGATAAAAAAGGAGAAAAAGCAGAGGTTTTAGTTACAGATTCAACGGAAGAAGATGTGGTGGTAGAAGATTTAAAAATAGTTATTGAGAGAGCAACAAGAACAAGGACCCTCAACCCTCAATGGATAGAAGGAATGTTAAAACATGATTTCCATGGTACAAAGAAAATAAAGGATAGAATAGAGTATCTTCTAGGGCTGACAGCAACAACAGGGAAAGTTGAAAATTGGATATTTGATGAAGTTGCAGATAAACTAGTATTTAATGAAGAGATGAGAAAGAAATTGCAATTAAATAACCCCTATGCAGCTATAAAGATAAGTGAACTGTTAATAGAATCTGAGAGGAGAGGCTACTGGAAAGCCGAAGAGGAAAAGTTGAAAAAGTTGCGAAGCATAACACTGAATATGGAATGGGATATTGAATAAAGAAGTATAAAAGAAGCCCGGAGCAAATAAAATCACTTGCAATATGATAAAATAAAAGAAGAACTCTTAAGTTAAAAAGAATTTCTTTTTGGATTTTAGCAGTATTTGCCTTATTGCAATAAAGGCGGGATACTCTTTATTTAAGAATGAAAACAGCATTAATATATTCTGATAAATTAAAAAAATATGATTTTGGGGCAGGGCACCCTTTCAGAAGCGGCAGATTTGAATCTTTCTTTAAATTGTACGAAGAAAAGCTTGGGAAAAATG
>JAUVXY010000033.1 GCA_030603375.1 Actinomycetes bacterium
ATTTAATAAAGTTTGAGGGAATTTGGAATATATAATTTGCTGCTTAAATATAAAAGAAAGCTACGAAAGGATAACCAATCACTTTAAGAGTCATCCTTATATTGGCTTTGAGGAATTTACTGGCGATATTGATGAAGTAAAAAATAAATCCCTTTATAAAAAATGGAAGTATGCAGTAGTTGACAAAAAACTTTCCTGGTTTAGTGAGGCAGTAAAATTTTTTAAAAAAAACAAAATAGAGATAATTTATTTTGACGACGACTACAGTGATGTAATTTCATCTATTAAAAATAAGGTCCAAAAACCTGCGGAAGATGATATAGGCAGGAGCCAAAAAAGATCTTTTAAAGGTACCGGCGTAAGGTATATAGAAAAACCAATAACTAAAGTAGTTGAGAAAAAAATATACACTAGTTTAGAAAAAAAGCTAATTTTAGTATCAGGTCTTTCAAAATCAGCAGGAGCCACTACAATTACCTTAAATCTTGCAAAATATCTTTCCAATTTAGATATCTTATCTTCTGTAATCGAGCCTCCTATAGATCCTACAATATTTAACTGGATAGGAATAGAAGAAATTATAGATAAAAGTGTAAAACATAGTGATGATGGTTTTTATTCATATCCACATGAAATTGCCAACGGTAAAAGAATAAAAAATAAAGCTGAATTTATTTTTGACAATATTGTATGGATTGTTTCAGACGACAGAAAAGAGAAAATTGGAAAATGGGAATATAACCAAATGCTTAAGCTTGTATACGCGTCAAGTATTGCACCAATAACTTTTATAGACGTAGGGGAAAGTATTTTCCATGAGGCAATTAGGCCCTTACTGTCTTTGGTGGATTTGGTACTTGTTGTAATAGATCCTTTCCCGACTAATTGTAATATAAATTATGATAAGCTACTGGAGCTTTTAAAATTAAAAAGTGATGGCTGTCCTGTAAGCTTTATTATAAATAAGTGGAATAGCGGAATAGATAAAAAGGAGTTTCTAAGTTTTTTAGGAGTAAAACCCCTTGCGTTTATACCGGCAATAGATCTGGATATCCTGTATAAAGCTAATTATAAGTACAAGATACCACTTTCTTGCAGGGAAGTTTCTGACCTTATCAGTAATCCTTTAGAGGATATCTGTTCTCTTTTTATTCCTCGAGAATTTAACTGTGGTATTTCTAAAAATAAAAATATTAAAAAAAAGAGTATTTTTTCTAATTTTTTTAAGACAAATTAAAAGTTAATTTACTTAGAGAAATTACAATAGAGAGGAAAAATTTATGAAATACTTTAAAACAAGGAGAAAAAAGGCTCCCCTTATATTTGCGATCCTGGGCATAGTTTTAATGCTAGCTTCCATAACCACTATGTTCTGGTGGGAAACTAAAGGCAGGAGCCTCTTTTTATATAAGGAGGTCTTAGTTTTAAACCAGAGTGTTGAGACTGGTATGACCATTACATCTGATATGCTGGATCAGGTAAAGATAGATCCCGATAATTTTATAGAGGGAGCTTTAGTCAGTAAAGAAAAAGTCCTAGGAAAAACCGCGTCTCACTATATCCCTAAATACAGCCAGCTGAATTTAGAATATTTTTTAAGTGAAAGCGTGGAAGCTAGAGAGGAAGATCAGTATATTTTTACTGTCCCTGCTGACTGGATTATAACCTTTCCAAACTCATTAAGGAGAGGCGATACAGTCTATTTTTATCCTGTTAGAGTTTTTAAAGAAAATGTAGAAAGGGATAAAGATAATTCTTTTAATACTTCAAATAATATAAAAATTTCTAGTGAAGAGGATTTAATTAAAAGTGAAATCGCATACCTAAAGGATTCTGGCAACAGGGAAGTAGTAGATACTAAAGGTGAAGAAAGGTATGACGCAAGTGCAAATATCTCAAGTATTGAGATTATAACAAGTTATGAAGATTTTTTCTATCTTAAAGGTCTGGCAAGCGAAAACTATAAATTTATTATCTTATATAAAAAAAGCTTATGAAAAATATTTTAATTATAGGCAGTAACGGGAGTTTAAAAACTGAACTTGAAAACACCGGTTTTTTTTCCGATATAAAAACTTCTTTATCTTTTACGGGCAGTAAAATAAATATAGTAGATATTTTAATTGTTGATGGCGAAGCTATTTCATATGATAAATATCTAAATAATTTTTCTAATTTTTTAAAGCAGGTAAAAAGTAACTACTATATTGCAAGGGACTTAGATACATATTCAACTGTAAATAAAAATCTTTCTAGCTACGGTATAATAGTAATTCCGCCGCTTCTTACAGATAAGCAGATATCCCAGAAAGTATGCTCTTTATCTATCGAAGATTTTGCGGTTAAAAATAACACTGTTTGTTTTTTTGGTGCAGGAGCAGGAGTTGGTACTGAAATGATAAGCCAATCTACAGCCCAGGTTATTTCTGAACTAACAGGTAAGAGTGTAATTTTTTTGGCTTTAGACGGCAGTGAAGGAACCAGCTATCTTGATTTAGATTCCACCGGCTATGGGCTTTGGCAAATTAAAGAAAGACTAATAAACAATATACTCTCACCGGAGGAGCTTAAAAACTCATGTCTGAAGACTGGCTTTTTGTATGTTTTACCAGGGGAGAGCAGTATATCAAAGTTAAGGCATTACCACCCCGGCCATATTGAAAAACTTATCTGCCTCTCATCTAAAACTTTTGATATAACAATTATAAACGGAGGAAGCAGCGTTTGCGGTATGAGTATTGGTGCTCTAAATTCGTCTAAATTAAAATACCTTGTAACCACACAAAGTTATAAGCATTTTAGGAATTTTTTAAAGCTATCAGAACAGGTCTTTGTAAATTTAGGAATAAATGCAGGTGATTTTTCACTTATATTAAATAAATATATAGAAAATAGTGATTTTTATGACGGGATAACTATATCTAAAAATTATGGTATGCCGCTTGCTTCTGTTATACCTCTTTTAGATTATGCTTTAGGTCTTGAAGCTGAAAATAAGAAAAAGACTTTAGTTGGTTATGACAACATATTTAGCAGTTCTATAAAGCAGCTGTCATTTTTTCTCTGCAGGGAACTTGGTATAGAAATTAAAGATAAAGAAGCAGTAAGAAAAAGCTTTTTTAAAAGGATAATGAGAAAGGTTAATACCTAAGATGGATTTACTTAAAGAAGATGTAAAATATAGAAAATTTCATATTGACGATTATTTAAGCAAAATAAAAAGTGGGAGACCAAAGACAAAAAAGCGAAAAACCCTAAGCGATAGTGAGCTTTTTACAAATCTCTGCAGGTCTGTTCAGTCCTATTTTGAAGAACAGTGGAATAAAGCCGAAGGAGAGGAATCCAGGATGCTTGAACGGCAGACTAAAGCCATAATAGGAATACCTGACCATGTAAATTATTTTAAGGACCTTATAAGAAAATACCTTGAGGATAATGCTAAAACTAAGCTTCCTTATCCAAAATGGTATAAGAGCTTAGTTGATGGTATTTTCCATGAAGTATGGGGGCTAGCAGGCATAAGTGCCTGGATGGATATTTCCGAAAGTCAATCTGCCAAGATAATAGGGGAAAGAATATATTATCTAATTGATGGAAAGATGGCACTTCAGGAGCAGAAGATATCTTCCCAGAGGTTTGGTGCACTTAAAAAAGCCCTGCTTCTTCTTACTCCAAAAGTGCCTCAGAGTAGCTCAAATATAGAAATTCTTATGCACTCTGGTGAGAGGGTTACTATATATGACGATCCACTTACCAAAGACGGCCAGCATATTATGGTATTTCGCAAATATGTTGTTTTTAGTTACACCTTAGAAGAGCAGGCCAGAAGAGGCACTATTCCAAAAGAGGCTTTAGGTATGCTTAAAAGCCTTGCAAAGGTTGGTTTTAATATCCTTTTTTGCGGAGCGGTTAGAACTGCAAAAACTACCATGCTTACTACATTTCAGCTTCTTGAAGACCCAAATCTTGAAGGGGTTTTAATTGAATCAAATGCAGAGATTCCACTTCACAAGCTTATGCCAAAATCTCCCATAATGCAGCTTGTTTGCGATGGGGATGAGCTTACTGGTATTACAAAAAAGCTTATGCGTTCAGATGGAGACTATATTATTTGCGGGGAGGCAAGGGACGGAAATATGCTGAGTCTACTGGTTGAGATTTCAAACCGAGGTACCAGGCACTGCAAAAGCACAATTCACTTAACCGATGTATTTGACCTTCCTTATGATATGGCAAATATGATTGTAGGCAAAAAAGGCGGGAGTCTTGAACATACAATAATAAAAGTTGCTAAAAGTTTTCACTATGTTTTTAGCTTTATACAGCTTGCAGACCGTTCTAAAAAAAGGCTAAAGGGTATTTATGAGATTAGATATGGTTATCTGTCTCATAGAATCTCAATACACCAGATATGCAGTTACGATCCCGGTTCTGACAGCTGGACTTTTTCTTGTGATATAGGAAGTGATAAGGAAGCTATTGCCAGGGAAGAAAATTACAATGAGTTTCTCTCATACAGAAAAGAGCTAAAAATTCTGGCTGAAAAATTTCCAATGAAAAATTATAAGGCTGTAGTACCTTTTTACTCTAAAGGAGCTTAATTTTATGACTAATATCGCTGACATAATAGTAAGAATTTTTTTGTATCTGATACTTCTAATTGGAATATGGCTTTTTATAGGAAGATACCTGGTAAGTTTTATAAGGCAGAAAAATAAGGGATATAGATTCAGCAGTAAAGCTAAAGATAGTTTCGACAGTAGATTTACAAGCCATATAAGACATCTTATAAAAATAACCACCGGCAGAAGCGGCAGGGACAGCGTTTTTTATTTTCTCTTTTTGTCAGTATGCTTGTTTTCTGTGTCATTTGCTGTTACTGCCGGGCTTTTCGGGGTAAGTATATTTTTTATCTTAATGTCATCTCTTATTGGTCTTCTTCCTTATATTTACCTGCGGTTTAGGCTTAAAAGCCTGCAGCTTGCTGGAAGCTATGAAGCAGAGAACTTACTGGGAGAGCTAACAAGTAACTACAAGATTTCAGACTACAGTATGGCCTATGCGATAGACAGGACTGTAGAAACCGTTAAAGGAAGCCCTCTTTCAAAGAAAGCTCTTTTTATTTTAAGTGTAAAAATAAAGGATTACAGGAGCAGGCAAGAACTGCAGTCTGCAGTTGATTTTTTTGTGTCCATGTTTGGTACCCAGTGGGCAACACTTTTAGGCATGAGCATTTTTGAATCTATATCAGGAGGCACCAATGTCTCAGTTTCCTTAGACAATATTCTTAGAGATTTAAAAGAGATAAAAAGTTCCATAGAAAAAGACAAGAGAGCAAACTATGAAGCGTTTACCATGGTTAAGTTTGTTATTCCGGTCGTGTATATCCTGTCAGTTTTTGTTTGCATAAAGTATTTCGGGTTTACACTGGGAAAGTTTTTTTACTACCAGTTCAGTACCGCACTGGGTATAAAATTTTTTATCACAATTGCTGTACTTTCGATAGTAAGTTTTTGGTCAATGTATATTTTAAGCAGGCCTAAATTTGATTTTTAGTAGGAGTATAAAATGGTATTTAAAGTAATTTATTTTGTATCGGTTTCATTTTTAGCAGTAGCATCAGTTGTATTTTTTACTAAAGTTTCACTTGGCGTCTTACATTTAAAAAAAGGAAGGTTTGGAACTTTAACTATGGTTAAAAAGAGACTGGCCGCAGGAGAAGTTCTTTCTTTTGGCGGGGCAGGTATTTCTTTTTTAAGCTATAAGGTTTTGCGGTTTAGTGTTTTAGGCATGTGGCTTACTTTAGCAGTGATACTAAAAATAACAAAAGGCCTTCCTTCTTTTGGGATGCAGATTTTTATAATTTTTATTTTACTTATTGCTACTACTCCAAAAGAAAAAATGGGCAGGATAAAACTGCCATTTTCATACATCAGTGATTTTTTTAAAAAAAGAAGAAGAGAGGCAGCTACGAGGGAAATATACCGGACAATTTTGGAGCTTATTAACTTATTTACAATAAAAGGGGATGCTATTTTAGGCTCAAACTATATCCTGGAAGAAATTATAAAGACTGTCAAGGTTACAAAACCTGTATATCTTAAGATGCTTTCAATGTGGAATATGAACAGACGTGAAGAAGCAGCCAGCTATTTTGCCACTGCAATTGGTACAAAGGAAGCAAGGGATCTTGCCACTGTACTATTAAAGCTTGACTATATAAGCCCAAAAGAACTTAAAGGTCAGCTTTTAAATTACCAGAATAATATAAAAGCAGAAAGAATAACTGAAAAGGAGAGGGTAAATGAGAGAAATGGAAATCTTATTTATGTACTGGCCATAATATCAGCAGTAGTGGTTCTACTGAATTTTTTAGTGGTGGTTTTAACAGATGTTTTTGCGTCTTATAATTTACTGTCTTTTTAAAAAAAGGAAGAAAGGAGTTTACATGAAGACATTTATTGTAATAATGGCTACGGTAATTCTAGGAGTTCTAATCTGGGGACTAATACTTGGGTCAGGGGAAAATTCGCTGTATTCCCAGGCAACAAGAATTTTAAACTACGGGATAAGCCAGCTTCAAACAATTCCTTAAAAATCTATTTTTATTTAAGGATAAATATTTATGAAAACTTTTATAGTAACTGTTGCAGCTATAATCCTGCTTATGGTATTTCCCATGCAGAATGTACAGGATATAGTAAATTCACATAAGATAGAAAGATTTGATGAGATAGCCTACGCAGCTTGTCAGAAGGCAAGAACTGACGGCAGGTTTACAGGTTCTAACATCTCTGAGATGAAAGATAGTATACTTTCGGAGTTCCCGGACATCAGCGAAGGTGAAATCATAATAGATGTGACTACTTCCATGAAATACAAAAGGTTTGAATTTGACACTAGAGAAACTATAAATTACAAAATTGGCATACCAATAAAGAGGGTAGTTAACATGGGAAAGTTTTTGGGAATAAAAGATGAGGAAAACAGATATTACTATATTATGGAAGGCTACGTTTTAAGTGAGGCATTAGAATGAAGATTTTTATAATAACTGTTGCTGTAGTTATACTTTATTCTTTTACTGTTGTCTTTGCCCAGGACTACCGGCAAGCTCAAAGGGTAAGCTACAGGTTAAAATATGTATGTGAGGAGCTATCTTGTACTGGAGCTTCATTTTATGATAGGGAGAAGTACTCAGAAGGCTATACCATCTTTGATACCGATGAGGCTATTAAGGCTATAGGTGACCAGTTGCTTAATCTTCTTTCAGTAGACAGTAGTATGACACCTGCATCAAATTCGTACTGGTCTAAAAATATTAAGTACAGGGTTTATTTTTATGATGATTCAGGAATATGTAAAGTTTATACTGATGGGATCCTGACCGGGGAAGAAGCTTTTACTTATGGTGATACACACACTGGTGATTGGACGCCGTACAATACGGTTATTTCTGATCCTATGGTAATTGTAACCATTAATGCAGGGCCTGGCAGGTTTAGATTAAAAATTCTAGATCCGCTTCCGGATATTATAAGAAGCGCGTCTCATCAGTGGGAAGGTAGGTAGGAGAAATGGGTAAGATGAGACGGGTAAGGTGTGATATGTGTGGAAATTTTATAGATAGGGTTTACCGAAAGAAAGACTATGGGGTATACGCACATTATTTTTCTAACGCTATAAAAAGAAGGTATTTCTGCTACAGCTGCATCTGTAGGATTGAAGGGTATTTTGGATTTTTAAAGAAGAGTAAAAAAGAGGGGTACTTAAAAAAACACCCTGAATATAAATATTTTTATTATTTGGGCAAGGGTCGTGACAATGGGCTTCGTTTTTACAGCTTAAAAGAAAAATTAGAAAAGAAGATGTGGGACAGGATAGCAGACTTGTTTAAGTTTTATGGTTTTAGCGATTTTGGAGACGGCAATCTACCTGACTCAGCCAGGGGAAGGTGGGTTACCCATGATCCAAAAAAAGTTATGGAAAGATTAGACTGGGAATAGTGTCTTAAATATAAAAAAAGGAAATTATGAAAAATAAAATAATGGTAATAAATATAGTACTGATTGTGTGCATAGCAGTTGGTATCTTCTTTACTATTAAATATGATGTTATCCGAAAAATTGAAAATGCTATAAATCAACAAGTAGTGCAAAATAAATCCGATTCCAATAAAGAAGCAGAACAGGAAGATTTGATTTATGAAACTTCCCTGGATAAAGACGGGAATGAAGTGGCAGTTAAAATGAGAAAAATTATAGTTCTTGATGAAGAAGGAAATGAAGTGGAATTTTGGGAAGATACAGCAGAGCATAAAATAATATCTGATTATATGTATAAAGGGGTAGTAGAGAAAATTGAAGGCAATAAAATTTATTTTACAGTAGATATGAAAGTTAAGGACGGGACCGAACATGTTTTTGAAAATATCAAAGATTACCAGATTATTTTTGACATTGATTCTTATAATTTAGAATCTGATCCTTATGTAGAATATTCTGCAGGCGACTTTCTGTGTTTTAATGGTAAAGACTTTTTTAGCGCTGATGAACTAAAGTTTCTGGTAGGCAAATATTTGAGGGTCCAGGACGTTATGTTTGAGGACAGCCATGTAGGCAAAACTTACAGGGAGCTTTGTTTTTATCTAAAGTGAGGAGGTTTTTATGAAGAAAAGAAAGTTATTTTCTACACTAACAGTATTTTTATTTATATTTATATCCGTAACTTTTTTAACACCCCAGTATCTAAATGCAGAAACCCGGAAGTTCTGGATTGATACGTCGCACTGGGAGACTAGCAAAGAGTGGGTAAGTAGTGGATACTGGCAAGTAACTCCAAGACAAAGATGGGTTGATACTTCCTATACGGTTACCCAGGGCTTCTGGCAGGACTATACGGAAAAGGTCTGGGTTACAAGTGGATACTGGAGTAGTTACTGGGTTGATACTTCGCACTGGACGTGGGTAAGTAGCGGATATTGGAAGAGTAAGTGGGTTGATACGTCGCACTGGGAGACTAGATACAGATATGTTAACAGGTGGGTCTCCTGCAATAAAGTATTTCTATATGGTACCAATAGCTACGGCTGGAGTGTTTACAGCTTTGCTTCTAAATATAAAGGACGCTACGAAGGTACAATTAGCGGAAAAAGATATAGGTATCGTAAATATGTAATAGACTACAGACCTTCCTATGGCGGAAGAGTTTATGCAATAAGATATGAATGTTATCAAGTTTTAAAGAATGCAGTAGAGTCTTACCGGGTCTGGATAAGCAGTGGATACTGGAGTAGAAAGTGGGTTGATACCTCGCATTGGACGTGGATAAGCAGTGGATACTGGAAGAGTAAGTGGGTTGATACGTCGCACTGGGAGAATGTAGCCAAGGGAAGATGGGTTGATACTTCTTATACTGTCTCTCAGGGATACTGGGAGAATTATACGGAAACTGTCTGGGTTGATACTTCACACTGGGGAACAAGAGAAGAATGGGTTAGTGAAGGGCACTGGGTTGAAGCAGAACTAAATCCTAAAGGAAAGGTACTGCATACTGACAGGTGGAATGAAAATAGGATTAGCTACAACCTTTCAAAAACCGGAAGTCCTGATGATCCAAGAGGCTATGAGATATTTTTCAATGGTGAAAGATTTGTACTGGAGGCTGAAACCGCTGGAGATTTTGATCCGGAATCTATCCACGTAGAATTTTTAGGGACTGGATTTGAAACGGATCTCACTTATACAGGAAATAGCACATGGGAAGGTTATATCTGGGACACCTCTTTTATTAATTTTCACGATAGAGATTGTGTTTTTAAATTTACTTCCTCCTATGATTATGAGGGAGATAAGTTTGAAATAGATGATGAGGTAACGGTATATATTGTGCGTGATTATTATTGGCGGCTTCACAGGGGATTTTAGGCAGTAGAAGATCTGTAAAATAAGATGGGAGTATCTACTGAAATGAAAAAAGGTAAGAAAATAGATATAGTGTACTGTATAGAATGTGGGAAGACTACTGTCACAGAAGCTGCTATATGTCCTAATTGCAGGGTTCAGGTAAGAGTGCTTAAAGTGTCTGCCAAAACATTATCTGCTGGCACTAAACCGTTTTACACTGGAGAAGCTCTTTTATTAGAAGAAGGGAGAAGACAGTTAGGGGGAGCAGGGTTATTTTACTGGTTTGTAGTTATTTTTACTCATTTAATTATTCTTCTTTCTATGTTTTTAATCCTTCTTAAGCCGCAGGGAGAAACTTCCACTGTGGGCAGTATTGCTCAGTTTATATTTTTACCAGTATTTGTTTTTGCTATATTTTATTTCATTAATATAATTTCTCTGGCAGCAATTATTAAAAGAAAATT
Source organism: Actinomycetes bacterium (assembly GCA_030603375.1). Lineage (GTDB taxonomy): Bacteria > Actinomycetota > Humimicrobiia > Humimicrobiales > Humimicrobiaceae > JAUVXY01. The sequence continues at coordinate 10,370 of JAUVXY010000033.1, forward strand.
CTCTTATTCCTTTTACCATAGCTATTCTTGCCGTAACCATGTTTTTTTCCTATTGGTACCAAAACTAGAGCAAATCTTTATAAAAAGAATTAATCACCCTTTAGCTAAAGGGTATTTGGTGACTTAAATGAACAAAAAAATAATGCTAAAAGACAAAAGAATTAAAAGCCAGAAAAGGAAAACAAAAGATAATTTTTTCTTATCCTCCAGGAAGAGTTCATCTTTTAAAAAACAGATTGAGGGAAAATTAGTATCTATTGAAATTCAAAAAGAATATGATATTTTTAAGCGTTCGTGGGAAGAGCGTATTTTTGTAAAACTTTATATAGAAGCTCGAACCTCAGGTCTTCTAAGGAAAATCAGTGATCGTGACTGGAAAACACTCTGCGTACTGGCCACTTTTATGGATAAAGAAGGCGACTGCTACCCAAGCCAGAGAGCAATTGCTAGAGCCCTGGGAGTAAGCAGGCAGATGGCTAATGAGCGCATCCAGAGTTTAGTTAAGTTTCGCTTTAAAGACAAGCCTGTTTTATTAATTAAAAAAGTTAGAAGATCAACACCAAAAGGCGGAAGATGGGATAATAATCAATACAGGATTCTACCTATTTCAAACTTAAAAGTATTTAGAGGTCCTGGTGAAAAAGGTCAAACCAATACAGAAGAAAAGCCTGTGTCAAGTTTTCTTGACACAGGGCCTATGTCAAGAATCCCTGACACAGGAAAACTTGACACTAACTATAACCATGCGTTAAACAATAACCAATTAAATAACGTTAACGAGAATGCTTTTTATAAAAAGAAGAAAAGAACGCAACAAAAAGAACTTCTATCACAAGACCTAGCAGACCGGCTAGGTGATGATCACTCACTAGGATTTTATAGAAGAGTTGTTGACAAAATGCCAGAAAATTTAATATATCAAACTCTAAGTGAGGTAAAAGATACATTTCTTATGGGCAGACTAAGAAAAAGCAAAGGTGCTCTATTTAATAAAATTATCCAGGATAAAGCTATAAAAAACAGTATTGATTTAGGTATAAAAAAAAGGAAGTGATAAAGTGGAAAAAATAATTGCTATAGCAAACCAAAAAGGCGGGGTTGGAAAAACTACAACCGCGCTAAATCTGGGGGCTGCTATAGCCGAAAAAGGATATAAGGTACTTTTAGTAGATTGTGACCCCCAGGCCTCCCTTACTATATGCATTGGGGTTGATATTAAAAATTTAGAAAAATCTTTATATGAGGCAATAAATAGAGAAAGCAACGACGAAGATTTAAACGCTGGCGAAATTATACTTAAAACAAAAATTAAAAATGTAGATCTTGTTCCTTCAAACATCGATCTTTCAAAAGCAGAAATTGAACTTATGAATATGCTGGATAGGGAAAGAGTCTTAAAACACATTCTAGGCCCTCTTAAAAATATTTACGACTATATCTTAATCGACTGTCCACCCAGCCTGGGAATT
>JAUVXY010000081.1 GCA_030603375.1 Actinomycetes bacterium
TCAGAAAGAAGGAGCTCGGTATTTATAATATCTATATCATCTACAGGATTAATTTCTTCCTTTATATAAGACACATCTCTGTCATAGAAACACCTTACGATATGGGCCACTATATCCACTGTCCTTATATGTGACAAAAATTTATTACCAAGCCCCTCGCCTTTACTGGCTCCTTTTACAAGGCCGGCAACATCCATAACCCTGATAGAGGCCTGTGTTATTTTAGAAGAATTATAAATTTTAGAAAGCTCAGAAAGGTTGGCATCGGGAACATTTATAATGCCAACATTGGGTTCAATGGTGCAAAACGGGTAGTTTGCAACATCAGCCCTGGCCCTGGTTAAAGTATTAAATATAGTTGATTTACCAACATTTGGTAAACCTATTATTCCAACTTGCATAAAAAATAATAAGATTTAAAAATATATTTGACCTAATAATTATATCTTCCTCACCCAAGCCAAGTTTCTATTTTAGTATGGATTTATATCTTTTTTCAAATTCCCTTCTGGCAAAACTCATCTTTTTACCACAATTTAGACATTCCAGTTTTACCTGCATCCCAACTTTTAATACTGCCCATCTATTTGAACCACAGGGATGTGCTTTCTTTAAGGCTATTATATCATTCTCTTTTAAATTTTTAGAACTTTTCACTTTTAATAAATGTTCTTTATCTCTTTCTATACTAAATAGCTATTTTACTAGTAATAAAAATAATTTGCACGCTGACAGAATTAACTGCGAAGGCATCTAAAAAAATTTACCGCTCTTTTTAAATATACTGTGCTGTCTTTATTTGGAAGACTTGCCTTTGCTTACATCAGTACTTTTTTTATCCAGTATTTTTAACTTATTAAATTCCAGACTTGCTGAAACTATGTCAGCCGTCATATTAATTATATTATACTTTTTGCCATCTTTGTTTTCCCAGTTTCTTAAGCTAAGGTGCCCGTTGACAAGCACTCTGTCGCCTTTTTTTAAACTGTTCACACAATTTTCAGCCAAATTGTTCCATGCAGTTATGTTAAAATAATCTACGATTTCCGCATCTTCCCCATTTTTATTCTTCCAAATCTTATTAACTGCCAATCTCATCTCAGCAATAGCCATCCCCTCATTTGTGTATTTAATTTCTGGATCTCTTGTTAAATTGCCAAGCAAATATATTTGATTTAAACTATTCATGCAAACCTCCCGTAAAATAATAAATTAGATGTCTTTATAGCCAAATTTGTAATATTTACAGAAACCAAACTGACTATCCCATGGATATATAACTTTTACTTTAGAAATAGATTGTACCCGGTTGTACTTTGAAGTTACTTTGTCCAGTAAAATAAAATTTAACTTTTTTTCTGCAGTTACCGTGACTTCATCATAACTGCATACGCAGTCAATAATTACGCAGTTGTTTTTCTCTGCTATCTCACTTGCAACTGCTTTGCAATCCAAATCCTCAAAAAATATAAGATTCTGCGCAACTGCCAGTGATGCAGCTTCTGAAGCATTTTTTGCACTTTCCCTTGCTGCAAATATCTGGCATGAATCAAAAATTAACAAAAATAAAAATGAAAAGAAAATAGTCACAGCCACTGTCAGTACAGATATATTTCCGCTTTTGCTTGTTTTAATATTTGCCAGTAACATTTTTAGTAACATTCCATCCTCATACTGCTTTCAACATTTATTAAAATATCTTTTCCTGTTAGCATCCTGACTAAGCTCACAAACCCTCCACATCTAAATGTTAGTTCAATCGTGACTACATCTCCAACTTTTCTATGGGCTCCTGCCGCTGGAGATATCTTAATGCTTAGTCTATCCTGGTCTAACGTTGAACAAACCTTTCTAATTTGCTCACATGCTTTATGATTGGAATTTGTTGTTGAAATAACTCTAACTCCTTCTCTTGCTGCCTGCCCAAGTATGTTCTTTAAATAAACTACGTGCCCTAACTGGGAAACAACTAAAATCATTATGACCAGGATTGGAATTACAAGGGTAAACTCTAATGCAGCCTGCCCATTATCTTTTTTAATTTTAAATTTAGCTTTATCAATTCGCATCTTAATAAATTTATATTACTTTACATATAACAAAGATTATTCCATCCAGTTCCCAGTTAAGGCTTACAGGTGTGCCAGAAGTGTTAATTTTACAAACTTTAGCCACTGGCCGCAGTGTAACACTGGATACTGCCAGTTAAACCAGTGCTGCAATTTTACTGAATACTTTAGATATAATGTCAATAATCATTGGCTTACCAACAGCAACTAAAATTGCGCTGATTATCCCGGCAATTACCATAACAAGAGCATACTCCAGGGTTGACTGACCCTTCTGGCACCAAAATTTTATTTTTCCTCTCACTTTTAAAAACTTTATTTCCTTCACCTCCTTTCACTCCAAATATCAGAATATCTTAACAGCATCACCTCCTTTCAAAACAATCCATAAAACATAATATGCTTAAGAAAATAGAAAGCTTCCTCCAACCAGGTATACAAGTGGACCGCACACAAGTATTACAAAAGATGGAAGTATCAGGAAGACCAGTGGGAACAGCATTGCTGTAGCTATTTTTCTGGACTTTCTTTCTAAATTCTGGGAAATCTCAAATTTTATGTAATTTGACTTCTGTTTTAAAACTTCACTTATAGGGGAACCATATCTTTCTGCCTGCATCAGCAGGAAAACTAAATTTTTAAAGTCTTCTGTGTTATTCCTGTCCAGCACATTTTTGTATGCTTGCAGCTTTCCTTTGCCAAGGTCGACATCCTTTAAGAACTTTGATAGTTCCAGGCAAATAACACCGTCATACTTTTCAACAACAATTTTTATTGCATTATAAATATTCTGCCCTGATAAAGTTGCTATATAGAGCAAGTCAACAATATATGGAATATCATCATTTATTTCTTTAAATCTTTTCCCTCTGTATCTTTTTATCAATAAATCAGGCACGAAGTAGCCTGCTGATCCAAACACCAAACCCAAAATAATTGAAACTGGGAAACTGCTGCCGGCAAAACAACCTGCTGTCATAAACAGGACTAATAAAATTATTTTGTAGCCAATAAAGGGCCCAAGCGTTATACCCAGGTCTTTCCTGCTGGCCAGCATATCTAAAATTTCACGGTATCTTTTCCTGCTTTCAGGCCCGTACATGCTTTCTGCGCTACAGCCAATCCTATCCGCTGCTAAATTCATCTTTGCTAAAAATTTTTTGCTAAAACTTTTTCTACTACACGGCCGCCTGTTCTCTGCTTTATAGCTAAAATTGCTCCTTTTAGCCTGGAAAAATAAGCCAGAGCAAAAAAATATATAACATGCAAATATTATGATGTATATGCCCATAAAATTAATCTCACTGTTTTATGATATTTTTGATCGCTAAAATTCCTGCTACCTCAAAACATCCTCCTGTTAAAACCAGGATTGTTCCAAAGCCAGTTGAAAAAAATGCTCTTAGTGAATCTCCTGTAAAAATAAATAATAAAACCAAAACTAAAATTGGGAAAAAAGAAATAATGTTTCCTGAATATCTGCTCTGCAGTGTCATGGTATTTATTTGAGATTTAACTTTTAGGCTGTGCTGGAGGGTGCCGGCAACACTGCCCAGTATAAATATTAAATCGCCTCCAATTTTGTTATTTATCTCTAAGGCACTTACCAAAAGATTAACTTCCTTACTCTTGCAGTTTTTTGAAAAGTTATCCAAAGCACAATCTAATGTGAAATTAAGTTCCAGCTCCTGCACCAATTCATTTAAGTAAACCCTGAGCGGATCTTTAACCAGGCCAGCAGAATCCTTAAGTATATTCCTCACAGTTCTGCCCGCCTTCAGCATCACTATCATATTATTTATAAACTCAATCAACTGTCTGTGCAGAAGATTTTTTCTTTTATTCTTAAAACTCTCGAGCTCACTTGCAATAAAAACAGTCAGGCATATGCTAATAAACACACTCAAAACAAAATTCCTAAATAATAAATAAAACAAAAGGCTCAGGATCGCGCATATTGCTGCAGAAAATATTCTTTTACTCTTACCGCTGCAGTAATAGTATCTCCTGCGTATGGTCTCCCAGAAATTATCACTTTTACTGTTTTTATTATTTGCAAATACTAAATTTAGACCTGAGCCGCCTTCAAAAATCATCGTCCCAAATCCATAGATACTTGCTGCTATTGTAAAAATAGTTAAAACTGATATTAAGATATTATCCAAGTTCACCATCCTTAAAATTAAAATCGAAACCTGCATTTTTGATCTTTGCAATAAAAGTAGGCCTGTAACCAGTAAAAATGATGCTGTCACCAGTTTCATAGCCGTTGTCTGAACTCAGGCTTTTGTTTTTAATGTTAAAAATATCTCTAACTTCTAAAACAGCATTGCTGCCCATGGACCCGCTTCCATTGGCTATCTCGCTTATCCCGGACAGCAGCCTTCTCCCGTTTGTTAATCTTTCAAGATGTATAATCATGTCTACCGAAGATGCTATCATCCTCCTCGCAGAATCAGGGTTCAAGTTCAGCCCTGCCATCAAAAGCATCGTTTCCAGTCTTGAGATTAAGTCTGTAGGTGAATTGGCATGAACTGTAGCCATTGACCCGTTATGTCCGGTATTCATTGCCTGGAGAACATCCACCGCTTCTGCTCCTCTTATTTCACCAACTATAATTCTATCCGGCCTCATTCTTAACGAATTTCTAACAAGGTCCCTGATTGTTATTTCTCCTTTGCCTTCTATGTTCGGAGGCCTGCTTTCCAGTTTTACTACATGTTGTAAATTTAAGCTTAGCTCCAGCGTATCTTCAATTGTTATAATTCTTTCTCCAGCCGGTATAAAGTTAGAAATAACATTAAGAAAAGTTGTCTTCCCCGTCGAAGTCGCACCCGACACAATAATATTAAGTTTAGCCTGCACACATAGCCTGATAAAATCTGAAACTTTCCTGCTTAAGGTTCCCATTTTCTCAAGACTTTCCATATCTATTATTTTTTTCCTGAATTTCCTTATTGTAACCACCATATCATTTAAGGATACCGGACTGAGAACAACATTTATCCTTGAGCCGTTATTCAGCCTGGCGTCGGCCATTGGAGAACTTTCATCTACCCTCAGGCCAAGAGGGCTTAATATTTTTTCAACCAAATTTTTAATGCAGGGGTTGCTTTTAAACTTAACTTTTGTTTTTTTAATTACTCCATTTTCTTCTATATAAACTTCGTCATAATTGTTAATCATAATCTCAGTTACCTCGTCATTGTCCATTAAATAACTTACAGGACCAAACCCAAAACTGTCCTCACATATTTCCCTTATAAGTCCTGCAATCTCTCTTTCACTAATTATTATTTTTTCTTTATCTATTATTTCTCTTATGTATTTGTCCACTATTTCAAGTTTTCGTGCAGAATTTAGAGCTTCTACATCACAAAGCTCAAATTTTTTTGCAATTTTCCTGCTGAAATAATTTAAAAAAGAATGATTCTTTCTATTAAGCTCCATAATTTAAGTCCTCGTAAACCCTTTCTGAAAGATCGGCAATGCTTCTTATTATTCGCAGGTTGTAGTTGAAAATAGGAAAAGGCCCTTTATTTAAAAACAAGAGTTCTATGTCCCTGTCATAGGGAATAAAAGCTTTTACGGGGTAATTTAAAATACTGCTTAACCTGGACGGTGAGATGGAAGGCTTTATGTTAAATTTATTAATTACAACATCCAGATTATAGGAAAAGTCATTACAGCAAATGCCATCTACCAGTAAATTTAGATTACTTACCGAAATGAAGTCAGCCAGTGAAACAATAATAAATTTATCTACATATTCAATAAGATCTAATTCGTTATGCACCAGCAGATAATATGGAAAATCTATGCAGACAATGTCAAAATTATTTCCTAAAACATCCAGGAGAACTTCCAGGTTTTTGCCGCAAAAAATTTTATTCTTTTCAATCTTGAGAGAGGGAAGTATTAAGTTCAGACTGCTGTCAAAATTTACAACTAACCTTCTTAAAATAGATACGTCCAGCTCGCTAACAATATCTTCAATGTCTCCCAGGTCTCTAACATCTCTGCCTTCTATATTAAAAATAATCCTGCTGTCTTTTTTGCCAATATTTAAATCCAAAAGCAGCACATTTTTATTTGTTTTCCTCGCAAGATAAGCTGAAACACAACTGGCAGCAAAGCTGCATCCGCATCCGCCCTTGCTTCCGGAAAATAGTATTATTTTAGATTCATTTTTTTCTAATCTTGTCATAACATTTCCTTTGCTTTTAAATTAATTTTTTGTAATGCCTTTTTAAATTTTATTTATACCGTC
>JAUVXY010000054.1 GCA_030603375.1 Actinomycetes bacterium
TGCAGCTTCGCTCATGGCACTTATGTCATGTGGGTCAAACACAAAACCACTCTTGCCGTGAATAACCACTTCTTTTAATCCTCCCACCTTTGTTCCAATTACTGGAACCTCGCAGCTTAATGCCTCAAGGGCTGAAAGACCAAAACTTTCACTTGCAGACGGCAATAAAAAAAGATCACTTACGCTTAAGAGGGGAATTACATTTTCCTGCCTGCCCAGAAAAATTACTTTATTTTCTAAGCCTAATTCATCTACCAAATTCCTGCATGCGCACATCTCCGGGCCATCTCCGACCAGGAGCAGCTTGCTTTTAACTTCCATGCTTATTTTATAAAATATCTTTATTACACTATCCACATTCTTTACATGTCTGAAGTTAGAAATGTGGGTAATAACCTTGTCGCCTTTTTTAATGAATTCAATTTTCTTTTTACTCTCATTGGTTCTTTTGTATGTTTCTGTATCCACAAAATTGTATATAACGCTTATTTTTTTATTTATTTTAAAAATTTTTTGAGTGGCATTTTTTAAGTACTCAGACACACATGTTATTCCATCACTATTTTCTATAATAAATTTTGTACTTTTATAAAATGAAGCATGTTTTCCGACCAGAGTTATATCAGTTCCATGCAGTGTTGTAACAAACTTAAACCTGTCATCTCCTAATATCTTTTTAGCCAGGTAGGCTGCAGCTGCATGAGGTATGGCATAATGTGCGTGCAAAATATCTAACTTTTCTGTTTCTGCAACCTCTGCCATTTTTGCACAAAGAGAAAGGCTGTAAGGGGGATATTTAAACAGAGGATAATCCAGGGTTTCAACTTCATGAAAAAATATATTTTTATAAAAGCGGTTAATTCTAAATGGAATTTCATAGCTAATAAAATGCACGCTATTCCCTCTCTTGGCCAGTTCAATTCCAAGTTCTGATGCTACCACCCCACTGCCTCCGTAAGTAGGGTAGCAAGTTATCCCTATATTCATAGCTTGCTTTGTATTTATTTACAAATTATAGCCTTTTAAACTAAATACTGAAAAAATTTCACAGGGTCGTCTATCCTTATATTAAATTCAGCAAAATATGGTTCCCCATACTCGGATTTTATTTTTAGCCCATAGTACCTGCATCTATTGCCAATCATATCATGATAATGTTTTGAGCCTATATGTGTCACCACAGTCTTTTCTGTGCTGCTGTAAAATTGAGACTCGTATGCTGCAACTGCTTTTATCTTTTCTTTATAATACTTAGATATATCAACTATGAAAGTTGGTTTAAATTCATAATGGAGCATATAGCTTATTACAACAGAAGGCCTGTAAAAACCATACTTTGCTGTAAATTTTTTTAGCCCTGAAATAAAGATGGAATCTTTTAACAACTTGTAAGAATTCTCGTGATCAGGATGCCGGTCTTTCCAGAAAGGAATAAGAGCAACTTTCGGCCTGTATTTTCTAATGGCTTCGGCTATCTTCAGCCTGCTGTCAGAATCATTTTTTATGTTGCCATCTTCAAGCTTAAGATTTTCCCTGACATCTAATTTTAATATTCCTGAAGCTTTATCTGTTTCTTTCTTTCTTATCTCTAAATTCCCATTTGTAGAAAGCTCGCCCTGTGTGAGGTCAACTATTCCTGTCTTGTGTCCTATATCTTTTGACTTAAGCAAAAGCCCTCCACACCCGGTTTCTGCGTCATCAGGGTGTGCGCCAAATGCTAAAATATCTACCTTCACTGATACCACCAGACCTGTCACTCGGATATTTCTATAAATTTATGCGAAAAACTTAAAGGTTTCAATTCAAGGTAAAGGCTATATGTAAAATCAAAACCATATTTATTTATAAAACCCCATATACTTAGCTCTCTTTCCTGCAAGTTATCGTTTGGAAAAATACTCTGATAAACTTTATCTGAACTCCCGGTAACATAGCCGTTTTGTTTTTTATATTCCGAATAAAGCTTTTTTTCCAGTATGCTGGTTTCTTTTTTGATATTTCTCTTAATTCTATCAAAAGAGCTGAAAATATTCATTCCATAATTAGAAATATTTTTTTCAAATCTTTTTATTAACTCTCCTGTATCATTTTTGAACCCTGCCATTAACTCATCAAGGTTTAAATTTAGTCTTCTCTCTATAATTTTTCTGGTTAATTTCTCTCTGTCTAACTGTAAATCCGTATCGCTTATCTCAAACCTATCCAATACTTTTTTAATCCTTTTTTCAATTATTGTCGCTGAAAACCGCGGATAAATAATTGGAAGCCTCGCATCCGCCAGACCATATATTTTTTTAAGCTGGGAAAAATAGCTTGTCTCCCCGGGTCCGCAAATGCAGCACATAACAGGCAAAACACTATCTTGAAAAAGTGGCCGCATTATAACATTCAAACTTATATCCTTGATATTTTTTTCAATATATTTAATTAGTTCCTCTTTTGTAAATCTTTTATTTCCAGCTGCAAAATAACCCTTTTTAACTTCGGTTATCTTTTCTCTGACTCCTTTTAAATCTAAAAAAAAGTTGAGTGTCTCTGTCTGTGAATTAATCTGTGAATGATAGCCATTCTCCTTTAACTTATCTCCTACATAATTAACAGTGCTGCTTATTTTTTTATGGTTATCTATGTCATAATTTAAAAGACTGCGTGACAGGCTCTTAAGTTCTTTTACGGCAGGGTCCACTACTACAAGGCCATAATCTGAAAACATTCTGGAAATTATTACCGAAAAAAAATAAGAAATGCTTGTGCTGCTATCTTCTGCAGTGCTACTGTCTGCTGCTGCGCTTAAGCATTCATTTAGAAAATCAACTGCTGTACCCTTAAAATCTGTAGGTTTTATAACATTGCTTAAGTTATCAATTACCTTTTTAAAATCATCTGTCTTTAAATACATTCTTGAATATTTTACCCCTTTTTTAACGCCTGTCAGATCAAGGGTAATGTTTTCTAAATTTTTATTTAAAATTGTTAAATTATTTACTTGCCCGGGATTGCTATCATCAGATGCATTCCAGAAACAGGGAACAATCTTTCTATTTAATTTATTTTCTAAAAAACTGCTGACTTTCAGCACAGTCAAAATTTTATAAATTATAAATATGGGACCGGTCAGCAGTCCGGGCTGCTGACCGCCAATTACAACTGCTGATTTGCTGTCTTCCAAAGCATCAATATTTTCTATTGTTTTTCTGCTGCAGCCAAGACTCCCGTTATACTTTTTTAGAATACCGGATACCTCGGGCCTCAGGCTATGGTTGTAATTCAGGCTGATATCTTCAAATCTTTTTTTGTAGCTATCAATTCTCCGAAAGTCATACTGATAGTAGTTTTTTATTTTATCAAAATTGAAGATATAATCCCTGTAGAGGTTATTGTAATAGAACTTGCTTAAATCTATTTTTTTTAATTCTATATTCATAGTCTAAATTACCATCAGTTAAGTATGTATCTTTTTTGTTTTGCGTTCATTGCATTTACACATACATTCAGAATAATATTCCTGCTGCTTTAAGGCTGATATCTGCAGGATTTATTTTTTGGTATAACCTGTATCCATCAATAAATTAAAATTATATAATATTCTACATAATATCTTGCAATTTACCAGTGGAACGAAATTATATAAAGTTCATCAAAACAGCTCTAAAAATGTGATAAACAAAAAATTTTTAAGCAGATAAGCATATGATTACAGGCACCAGCAATAAGAGTAAATATAAAACCTGCGGCAAGAGCATAGCTGTTGCCATAAGCGGAGGAGTTGACAGCGGAGTTGCAGCTGAACTAATATCTGACGAAGGATTTGATGTTTTTGGAATTACTATGAAATTTCTTCCAGAAATTTTTAACTCCCACATAGAAGCTGCCAGAATGATAACAGACCAATTAAATATTCCCTTTGTTGAAATTGATCTTACAGATGAATTTGAAAAAATTATTATCAAACCTTTCTGCTCAAATTATCTTCAGGGAAAAACTCCAAACCCATGCATAGAGTGCAACAAATTTATAAAATTTGGGCTGCTTCTTGAAAAAGCAAAAAGTCTTGGGGCAAGCTTTTTGGCTACAGGTCATTACTGCGTAGTTAGTAAATCCCCCGCAACAGGCCTCTTTGAAGTAAAAAAAGCATTTGATAAAAGCAAGGATCAAAGCTATGTCTTCTGGAAATTAAACCAGGAACAGCTTTCTTACATAAAGACACCACTCGGGATGCTTACAAAAAAAGAAGTAAAAAATAAGGCAGGCAAGCTTTATGCTTTTCTGGAAGGAAAAAGTGAAAGTCAGGAAATCTGCTTTATTCCAGATAATGATTACAAGAATTTCCTTTTAAAAAGATTTAAAAATATAAAAGAGGGTAAAATTTTAAACACTAAAGGAGAAACAATAGGAAAACATAAAGGATATCCTTTTTATACAGTTGGACAAAGAAGAGGGCTTGGCGTCAGCTGCAAAAAACCAATATATGTAAAAGAGATCATTCCGGATAAAAATATAATTATTGCTGGTGAGGGAAAAGACCTGTACCAAAAAAAATTTATCGTAAACGAAGTAAATTTTATATCAGGCACCAAACCTGAAAAAAGTTTTAGAGTAGATGTAAAAATCAGGTACACAGCTAAGGAAAGCCCGGCCCAGGTTAATATGCTGAGCAAAGATACAGCTGAGGTTATTTTTGATGATCCTCAAAGAGCTGTAACCCCGGGGCAATCTGCAGCTTTTTATAAAAAAGATTTCCTCATTGGAGGAGGGGTTATTGATCGAATAAATCTGTGCTGAGATACCTCTCGCCTGAATCAGGAATTATAACTACTGCCATTTTCCCTTTATTTTCTTTTCTTCCGGCAACTTCAACAGCGGCCCACACTGCTGCTCCTGATGATATCCCGGCAAGGATCCCTTCCTCTTTTGCCAGTCTGCGAGCCATTTGAAAAGCATCGGAACTTTTAACTGCCACAACCTCGTCTATTAAATTAATATCAAGTACTTCTGGAATAAAACCTGCGCCTATCCCCTGAATTTTATGCGGTCCTCCCTTTCCTCCGGATAGTACCGGAGAATCTGCAGGCTCTACTGCTACTACTTTAAGCTGAGGTTTCCTGCTTTTTAGCAATCTGCCGCAGCCTGTAATGGTCCCGCCGGTCCCAACTCCGCTAACCAATATATCAACTTTTCCATCTGTGTCATTCCATATTTCTACCCCGGTTGTGCGCTCATGAATTTCAGGATTTGCAGGATTTCTGAACTGCTGTGGCATATATGAATCTTTTGTGTCATCATGCAGTTTTTTTGCCTCTCTAACTGCACCACTCATTCCTTCATCAGCAGGAGTAAGCAATATATCGGCGCCAAACGCAGAGAGCAGTTTTCTTCTTTCCATGCTCATATTTTCCGGCATTGTAAGTATAAGTCTGTAGCCCTTTAAGGCACATACTGCAGCAAGGCCCACCCCTGTATTGCCGCTTGTAGGTTCAATTATAACTGTTACATCCGGAGATATTAATTTTTGCTTTTCAGCTTCTTCTATCATACTGCAGCCAATTCTATCCTTAACGCTTCCACCGGGATTTAAAAACTCCAACTTTGCAATCACATCTGATTTCAATCCATTTGAAATCTTTGAAAGCCTGACCAGCGGAGTATTCCCAATAAGTTCATTTACACTGCCTGCTATCTTCATAAATATCCTTTCGCATATTAAATTTCATTATTGATATTATCATTATTTTTTTTAAAAAAAAATTTTAATTTTTTTAAAATTTATATTGACATCAATTTTGTCTTTTGCTATATTAAAATCACTTTAGAGCAGGAGGCAACGCTTAGAAGTAATTGAAATTAGCAAACGAAAGGATGCTGAGAGTAAGTTAAAATTCTAAGTAGACCCTGAGGAAAGCTCTAAAATAAGACCCCAAGGTGTTCGGTAGCCTAAAGTGGAAACTAAGGTGAAAGATAACTTGGGGTTTCTTCTTTTTTATTGATAAATCAACAATACTGCCGCAAAAATAACGATAAAATAATCCACATAAAATATTTTCCTGTAATGCAGACCACGCCTGAAAATTCATTGCAAAAAGGCTTTAAAAAAAGTAATATATAAAGATTAAAGTCATAAGGGGGAAATGATGAAAAATCCAAAATTTGCTTTTTTTGAAGGAAAGATAATTTCTATTAGTGAGGCTAAAGTTGATATCAGGACAAGCTCTCTGCAATACGGAACAGCAGTTTTTGAAGGTATAAGAAGTTACTGGAATGCAAAAACAGAGAAAAATTATGTTTTTAGGATGGAAGATCATTACAAAAGACTATATGACAGTGCACGTATTTTAATGATAAAAATAAAATATCCAATAGAGGAACTCTGCGATATAACACTGGAACTGCTAAAGAAAGAAGGCTATACCGAGGATTCATACGTAAGGCCGTTTGCTTATAATAGCGGGCTCAAAATAGGCCCCAAACTTGTTGGAACGGAGCAGGACCTTTTTATTTATACCATCCCAATGGGAGAATATTTGGATACAACAAAAGCAATTAAAGTATGCACTTCGTCATGGGCGCGATTGTCAGACAATAGCATCCCGCCAAGAGCAAAAGTGTCCGGAGCTTACGTTAATTCAGCAATTCAAAAAACAGAGGCCCTGCTGAATGGATTTGACGAGGCTATTGTGCTTACATCCGACGGCCAGCATGTCAGCGAAGGAAGTGCAATGAATGTTTTTATGGTTAAAAATAATACATTGATTACACCACCTGTTTACAGTGATATATTGGAAGGGTTAACAAGGGATACAGTTATAAAAGTAGCTCGGGACGAACTGAACATAAAAGTTATAGAAAGGCCCGTGGACAGAACAGAAATGTATACTGCTGATGAGCTTTTTTTCTGTGGCACAGGTGCCCAGGTTTCGGCCATAGGCAACGTTGATAATAGAATAATTGGAGATGGCAGCATGGGACAGATAACTGGCAGGATTCAAAGTCTTTATTTTAAACTAGTAAAAAATGAGATAAATAAATATTCTTCATGGTGCACTAAAGTATAAAAATAATTTTCCGCTAGTTTATATATGCGCACAAATCATAGTAAGGGCAATCTTTTTCGCAAGATGAAGCTATGTCGGCATCAAAAATATTTTTGTTTATCTTTTTGATGATATCCAGCACAAGGGTTTCAAATTCTTTTATCTGACGAGCCTTGAAACTAAGATCAATCTTTTTGCTGTTCCCAAGATAAAGAAGGCACCCGCATACGTCACTTGTAAATTTTTCATATATTTCGCAGGCACTGCTTATATAGGATTTTAGTTGATTTTCATGCTGCACATTTTTTCTCTTTGCGGAATAATTTGACACTTTGTAATCAATAATCCTCATTTTACCATCTTTTAGCATATCCATCCTATCAATCTTACCAGTAATGAAATATCCGCTTAGCTTCCAATAAAAAAGCTGCTCGAGCAGTAAAAATTCTACATCATCAAATTTTAATAAATTACTATTTAAAAACACTTCAATATATTTTTTTAGTTCCTCATCCTTAATTTTTCCTAATATCTCATCCTCATCTATGTTTTTACCCAGGAACTGTTTCCCGGTTAAATCCCCATGCTTAATCATAGTTATGTATTCTATATGTTTATGAACCCTTTCACCCAGCCTGAGCCTTTCTGTTTCAGGCTCCGGGATTTTATATATATATTTCCACTTGTACAGCACGGGACATTTTATGTAGTCCAGTATACTTGTAAGAGAAAAATTTTTTTCTGCTACATTTCTCTTTCTGCCTGCCTCTTCCAAAACAGCCAAATTACGACTGTCATGTCCTGTAAATTTAATTCTATTTCTCCATTGCTCTAACTTACCTGAATTAATTAAATTACAGTTTAACTCCAAATCTGTATTCAAATCTTTAAAAATTTTACAGATTTCTTTATCTCTGCCCGGGACTGCGTTTAATTTGTTAATTAGCGCGCTCAAGCTTTTCTCTGTTTCTTCCTGGTCACATTCCGTAAACAGCCTGCTGGCTATGACATTTCCGGCTTTTCCCGCTGAAGCTGCACCACCGCTGTGCCTGCCTTCCAAACCAATAAAATCAATAGCGTCACTATACGATTCAATGTTTTTATTAAAATTTTTATTTACTTTGTTTCTAATATACTCGGCCCCTTTTAGATTTATAACACTCATCTCGCTGTTGCCCTTTAATGCATCTGCAAAAAATGGAACTATCTCCTTGCCTTTATTTTCTTTTTTATTAGCATCTTCTTCACTATCAAACTCGCAGTACAATAGAGCCAAAACTTTCCTGGCCCTGCTGCATGCAACATAAAATATCCTTCTCTCTTCTTCTGTTCTAATGCCTTTTAGGGCATCTTCAAATTTCTTCCTGCTGGTATAATCTTTTTTCTCTTTCCATATTTTCCCGTCTTTTCTTAAACATGAAGGAATTTCAAATTTTCCTCTGGATGATTTTCTGCCGATATAATCATTTTTCCACAGCATGGGAAGAAAGACCACTTCAAACTCTAATCCTTTAGCAGCATGGACACTCATAATTTTTACTGAATTTTCACCGGATAATTCCGTCGTGTCAGGGTCATCATAGTCGCTCTTTGCAACATCTTTCAAATAAATTATAAAGCTGTCAAGACTGCTTCCAAAATTATTTTGCTCAAAGTCAGAACTTACCTTAATTAAATTTTCCACATTTTTTATTTTTTCCTTATACCCAGAACCAAATTTGGACTTAATTTCATCATTCATTCCTGAACGATGAAAAATTAAACTTATCAGCTCCTTTAGTTTTAAAGTTTTTGATTTGCTTATATAGAACCTTAAATCATTCAAAAAATCTGCCATCCTGTTTTTAGAAAGGTTGCTTATGTAAGGATTTTGTTTACAATTTAACAAACCATCAATAATACTTGGATTGCCCTCTTTTAAGACAGCACTGTAATTGTTTTGCGTGTGTTTGTACCTCCTTAAAAAATAAATATCGCGGTCACAAATTTTGTATTTCCCTGATTTTAATATGTGTATTAAATTTATTTCATCATAAGTATTATGAATAATTCTGAGCCAGGATATAATAAATAATACTTCAGGCTTAAAGAAAAAATTCTTGCCTCCGACAAGCTCATATTTGATATTGTTTTTTTCCAGTTCCTCTACAATTACGCTAAACCTTTTTCTTCTTGCCAGTATCGCTATCTCTTTTAATTTAACACCCTTTTCCATTAAATGTTTTATAATTTTAGAGATTTGCTGAGCCTCTTCCCTGTGTGTTTTGTTATAGCAAAAAATAACTTTTGAATCTTTTTTTTCATTTTCAGGTTTCAATTCTTTACTAAATCTATTTTTATTTTCAGCAATAATATTATTTGCAGTGCTAATAATATTTTTCCCAGATCTGAAATTAACTGTCAGGTAAAAATCTG
>JAUVXY010000134.1 GCA_030603375.1 Actinomycetes bacterium
TTTAGGTTTCGGATTTAATAAAGTATATAAATTTGACGTATAACCTTTATTATCTTTGGTTTTTCTAACTTCTTTTTTTAATAATCCTTTTTTGGTTAAAGACTTTACTACTCGCTTTGCTTGGACTTTCGCCATACTTCCTTTTTTTGCAATGGTTTCATAGCTCGGGAATGCTTTATTTTCACCGTTAACATATCTGGCAATAACTATATACATCGTTTTTTCATAAATAGTTAAATCTTGACGATCCAACAGATCATTTTCCAGATAAAACCAATTCTTTACTCGGCCATCTCTTAAGTTGTCCCTGCTCATTATAAGACCTTCTCTCTAAGTCCTTGCTAAATAACAGAAGCTCGGTATTATACCGAGCTCTTTATAGTTAAATAACTTTGATTTTCTTTCTAAATGTAAGATCTACATTAATTGGATTATCTTCGACATCTGTTAAAACTAGTGCTATATCCTCTGGATTTATAAGGTCTGCGCTAGGCTGTCTGGCTCCGCCATTCGTCCCGAATCAGTCAAATACTGGTTTTTATACCATAATTAGGTTAGTTTATTTTAACTTTTTTAGCTTCAATTTCAAGTTAATTTTATTATTATGATTTTATTTTAACAATAGGGCTTGCCCCAAAAACGTAAAAAGTGTAATTACAATCATTTACTGTCATACTTTATTTTTCTTTAGAAAGTCACTTCTTCCAACAACCTGTTACAGGATCCCATGATTTATTTATTCTAGTTCTACCTCTAATTGAGATTATTGCATATTATTGTGAGATCGGACACTGAATATTGTTTTAGTGGACATCAAATCTTGTTTTTAACGGACACTAAATCTTGTTTTAAAAGGACACAAATCCTCATTCATACTCCCTAAGTAAATATACAAAAACAATCAATAAAATGTCAATCTAATTTCTTAAATTTCTTCCTAACAGATTCACCTTCTAAATCAATTCTATAAGAGCTATTTACCATCCTATCACAAATTGCATCTGCAATGGTAGGGTCCCCAATTATCTCATGCCAGGAGGCAACTGGAAACTGGCTTGTAATAACTGTAGAAGAAAGCCCATGTCTATCTTCCAGTATCTCAAGAAGAGATAACCTTGAAGCGGTATCAAGCTTTGCCAGTCCAAAGTCATCTAGAAGCAAAAGTCTTGCCTTTTCTATTTTTCTAATCTGGTTTATGTATGTACCATCAGCTTTAGCAAGCTTAAGGGATGAAAATAGCTTCTGGGTGTTAAAATAAAGTACTGCATATCCATATATGCATGCCTGGTTCCCAAGTGCTGACAGGATAAAACTTTTGCCCACACCAGTAGGGCCGGTAATAATTATATTTTTCTTATCTTTTATGAAGCTGCAATCAGAAAAGCGCAAGACCATGTTTTTATCAAGATTTCTTGCCAGGCTAAAATCAATCTCTTCAATTGATGCCCTGTAGCGAAACTTTGCAGCCTTTATCAGTCTTTCAAGTCTTCTGTTGTATCTGTCATCCCATTCTGCATCTACAAGGTGAGAGATAAACTGATCTGGCATGATATCTTTTATTCCCATATCTATTGCAGATATCATTGCCCTTACCATTCCATGCAGCCTCATCTCTTTCATTTTTTCTATAGTTTGACTGTTCATAATTTTTTACTCCTTCTCTTTTTAAGTTAATTTGTAATAGCCAGCTCCCTTGATATTTTTATGCAGGGTCAGTTTTTGCTGGGATACTTTCTCCTCTTCTACGCTATCCAGTCCCTTGTCCAGGATATTTTTAACTGCCTTGTATTTGTAAAGCTTAAAGGAAAGTGCTCTTTTGCATGCATCATTTAAACGTATGTTTCCATATTTTTTAGCCAGGCTTATTATTCCCACACATGTTCTGTATGCTTGCTCGGGGTACTCTCTTGAGTTTAAAACCTTAACTACAACAGCCTTTACATCCGGTCCACTTTTAGCTGCCCAGCTGATTATTCTTTTAGGATTCCACTGGGAATAGTATTTGTGGGAGGGATGCATATGATCTTTTTTAGTAGTATATCCACCTTGCCGCATGTCCCGCCTGTGGAGCGCAATTTTTCTGTTATCATAGATTATACAAACATCAGAGCTTGTGTAGGCTACCTTTACCTTTTTACCAATAAAGCGGTAAGGGACGCTGTAGTAATGCTTATCCTCTGACAGGTAGACATGGTAATTGAATGCTACTGTTGGGAAGAGGAATTTTTTAAACTCATATCTTGCAGGCGGCAAAGGTTTTAGCTCATCTTTCTCTATTTCTAAAAATAGTTCCATCCTGGTTGTATCAAGCCTCTGGAATGGAGTGTTTATGTGTTTTTTATTTAACTCTTCAATTGCTTCATTTAGTTCCCCTATAGAATAAAAGATATGGTTTCTAAGTGGAGCAAATACTCTCTGGTATGTAAGCCTGACCAAATTTTCAACCAGGGCCTTATCACGAGATTTTCCTGATCGGGCAGGAAAAATTACAGTGCCGTAATGCTTTGCAAAATCATCGTATTCAGGGTTTACATCTGGCTCATATTTATTAGGTGTAGTTACTGCACTTTTTAAGTTATCCGGTACGATTGCAGCAGTTACCCCACCAAACTCATGGAAGGCGTTCTCATTTGCCTTTATCCAGCATTGGCTCTTTTGAGATTCTACTGCTTCTATATAGGAGCACTGGCTTGCTCCAAGGATTGCTATAAATACTTCTACTTCAGTCTTCTCACCAGTTTTTCTATTAACAACAAAAAGTTTTTCTCCTGAAAAATCTACAAACATCTTGTCTCCAGCTTTATGCTCCATATGCATGGTGGCCTTGTCTGCCTGCCTCCATACCCTGTAGTGCCAGGTTGGCCTGGGATAACTATAACCTCCAGGATTATCTGCTATATACTCTTCCCATAGACGTTTAAGTGTCACCCCTTTTCTTTTTAGCTCTTTTGCAAAGTAGGGAAACCTGTCTTCCAGGTTTTTATATTTTTGGCAGTTTCTTTTTCGGTTTGATAGTAGTTCTGACAGCTTGCTATTAGTTAGGTTTGAAATATCCTGGTAGCTAAGGCCACATGCTCTAAATTCAACTAAATAGCCATTTACTGCTGTTTTAGAGATACTTAGCGCCTGTGCAATTTTTCTACAGCCTAAGTTTAGTTCCTGGTTCAGTCTGATTATTTCTCTTATTTTATCCATACTTATCCTCTTTTTCCTCATTTTATGCTCCCATTGTTTTTTATTGACAATAGAAGCATTTTAACTAATTTTTTTAAGGATGTATGAATGATTTAAAGTGTCCGCTAAAACGATATTGGGTGTCCGTTAAAAACAATAATCGGTGTCCGCTAAAACGATATTGGGTGTCCGTTTTTTGCGATTTTATGCATTACTACAGGTTCAAGGAAATTAATAATTCTTTTCATTATTTCGCTAAATTCTTGATTTATATCATGGAGTCGCAATTTACGGAGGAAGGCAATCCATTGCTTCTGCCTTTCCTTATTTTCATAAAATTCTACTTGAAAG
>JAUVXY010000096.1 GCA_030603375.1 Actinomycetes bacterium
AAGCACTTGAGATTAAAGACCTGCATAATAGTCGCCTGAAAATCAATGGTGTTGGTGTATACAATTAGCACTCTCTTAAAACCCTTATAAATAAAGGGTTCTAAGAGAGTTTGATTATATTTTATAATAAACTCACGCTAGCAAAAAGGAAAGGGGTCCGGGGGAGGGGATTTTTGCCCGCCGGCTGGTTACCATTAACAGAAGTGCACCGGGATTTGTGAATCTTTTTCCTCAGGAAAAGTGCTGCAATTTGCGTCTCATATCCTGTACCTGGAAATAATTGGCTCGAACCGAAAAATTAGTTAAACTTCAAAATAATAATGATTTTAATTGGAGGAGAGAGAGGGATTTGTTCTTTCGTCTCACTTCGTTCGCTGCAGAGACGCAGACTCCCTCGCCTTCGTCTCGGTCCGTCTTTTCAAATCCAGCAAACATGGATCCACCATGTTTGCACTTATTGGTTCCGATATGTTTGAGATTTTACTTTGTTTTGCTGGAGGAGAGAGAGGGATTTGAACCCTCGAGACAGAAAAATCTGCCTACTCGATTTCGAGTCGAGCGCTTTCAGCCACTCAGCCATCTCTCCATGGATCACTTTTTTTAGAGGCAATTATACCTGGGTCTTATGCGAAACCCTAAAATTCCCGCCTGTCAGATATTGCTCTTCCCAGAGTTATTTCATCAGCATATTCAATGTCTCCGCCAACAGGAATTCCACTGGCAAGCCTCGTGACCTTTACCCCGGTAGGCTCTAAAATTTTTTTAAGGTATGTAGAAGTACTTTCACCTTCAACAGTTGGATTTAAGGCAATTATGATTTCTTTAATATTTTCATTTTTTACTCTGTTTACAAGCTCCGGCACTTTTATTTCGTTAGGGCCTATATCATCTATTGGTGACAGCAATCCGCCCAGTACATGGTATAGCCCCCTGTACTCGCTGGTTTTTTCTATAATAATTACATCACTCGCTTCTTCAACAACACATATCTTTCTTTTGTCCCTGCTTTCATCTTTACATATACTGCACCTATCTCCTTCTGACAGGCTAAAGCAGTTTTTGCAAAACCTTACTTTTTCCTTCATCTCTACCAATGCTTTGGAAAACCTGGTAATATCGTCCATTGAAAATTTCAGCAGGAAAAATACTATTCTTTTTGCTGACTTTGGCCCAATTCCGGGGAGCTTCCTAAACTCTTTTATTAGGTTATTTATGCTTTCTATATATAAGGACATAACAAAAATATTAATTACAAAATGACATAATTTTACAAATAAAATTCATCAAAATAAACCCGGTATGTTAAGACCGCCTGTAAGAGCGCCAAGCTTGTTTTTAGCTTCTTCTTTAGATTTATTTATGGCATCATTTACCGCCACAAGCAGCATATCTTCCAACATTTCTATATCATTAGTGTCTACCATTTCCTTATTTATCTTCACCTCAGTTAATTCCTGCTCACCGTTAACTTTAACCTTGACCACCCCTCCTCCAGAAGAAGCCTCAAACTCCATACCCTTTAATTCTTCCTTTATGGCAAGCATCTGCTGCTGCATTTGCTTAGCCTGTTTCATCATACCAGCATAATTAAAATTCAATTTACTGCTCCTTTATCTCAAATTTTTTTTCAAAATAATCAAATATCTCATCTTCCTTTGTCATTTTTGTATTTTCGCTAACTTTCATATGTTGATTTTTATCCTCTGCTGCAGTCTCCGCTAGATTGTAACCGGTTAATTCTGTACTGGATTTTTTTTTAGCAGTATCTTTCTCACCATCTTTCCCCAGCTCAAATTTTATCATATAACTTTTACCTGTAACCTCTTCTACTATTTTAGAAATTAATTTTACATTAGCCTCTCTACTCAAATGGTCCCTGTGCCATTTCTTATTGCTGTCAAGGTAGAAAAATAAAACATTGCCTTTTACCTCAAAATGCTTAACTTCGGCAAACATAGCATGGACAGATATTTTTCTTTTCTTTAGTTTTAGATTAATATTGTCCCAATTATTATAGATTGTATCTTTTTTATTGCCTTTTTTCCCACTACTGCCGGTATTTTCATTTTTTTCGCTCTTTTTAGCATCGCCAGAATCTAATTTTTCCTCATCCTTTAAGTTGGTAAAATTTTTGCTGCTGACAACACTTTCCTTGCTTTTGGCATCTTTTGCATTTTTATCTTTACTGTTTTCTATAACTTCAGGCTTACCATCTTTTTCAAACTTAGATTTTTTATCAGAATCATGATTAACTGTTCCTTCAGCTTCGTTTTTTATTAGCGCTATTTCACTTTCAAGCATTTTTATTCTTTTGTCTATCTGGCTTCCCTTTATGGCATTGTAACTAATTGCTTTAACCATAGCAGTTTTAAAAATAGTTTTGGACCCCTCGCCCCATCTAACCTGCTTGTAGGTATCTGTAAATAAATCCATAAAAAATTCTAACTCTTCTAGTGAAAGCCGACTGGATTGATCCATGTATTTATCCTTATAATCAAGGCTGATATCTAAAATTTCCAATGGCTTATCATAATTCTTAACAGCATATAGATTATATAAATGGTCCAAAAACTCTGATACAAAGACCTTTAAGTTTTGGTTGCTGTTTATAATCCTATATATAAATAACAGTCCTTGAGTCAGGTCTTTTTCTATCAGGATGTTGGTAAGCTCAAATAATAATTCCAGATCCACAACACCAAGCAAAGATACGACATCACTGACATTTATATCATCGCCGCCAAGTGAGACAAGCTGTTCAAGTATCCCATCAGCATCTCTTTGGCTCCCATCTACATATTTTGAAATAATATCCAGAACAGAGTCACTAATAGATATGTTCTCACTTTCTGATATCTCAGCAAGTCTTTTTTTGATCATATCTACAGGTATAAGGTAAAAATCAAACCTCTGGCACCTGGACATAATAGTAGGAATTACTTTGCGAGGCTCAGTAGTAGCCATAATAAATAACACATGTTCCGGAGGTTCTTCCAGTATTTTAAGCAGTGCATTAAAAGCCTCTGGCGTCAGCATATGAACTTCATCTATGATATATACCTTTTTCCTTAAAATATTAGGAAGGTATTTTGCCTTCTCCCTTAATTCTCTTATTTCATTTATACCCCTGTTGGACGCAGCATCAATTTCTATTACATCTACACTGTTCCCATTGGAAATACTTATGCAATTTGCACATTTATTGCATGGTTCAGATGTGGGGCCATCCGCACAGTTTAAAGCCTTTGCCAGTATTCGCGCAGTAGATGTTTTACCGGTCCCGCGTGGACCGCAAAACATATACGCATGAGATAACCTGTTTTTGGATACTGCATTTTTTAAAGTTTGAACAACATATTTCTGGCCAATTACCTCGTCAAAATTTTGCGGTCTCCACTTTCTATAAAAAGAAACATAACCCATCCAGTGCCTCCGACTTGCTTAAAATACTATTTTAATATTAACCAATTACATACATAAACAATATAAATATACGACCGTGCACCAGAATTCGATTTACGACAACAAGCGCTGCCAGTGCAGTTAACTCCAGTCAGGTTGCCTTGTGGCACCCAAAGAATGTTATTTACCGCTGCTTCCTCTCGGACCTGACGGGATTCATAACCCTTCGCCGCACAAGACCCGGCCTTCACAGCCACTTACACAGGTGCAAACCTTACTACCGTAAACCTCATTTCTGGTATTCAGCCTCACTATAGCGGATTGTGAGTTACAAGGCACCGCTAGCTCCCCACCTAGCACGGTCAATTTTAATTATATAAAATAAACAGAAAAAATAAAACCAATCTGACTAGTAATTTGTGGAGTCTTTCTAATAATTATTGTAAATAAAAATTAAATGTGTAGAATTCTTACCCAAGTATTTATTTTTAGTGTCAAATTCGTTAAATTTATATTAAATAAGTATGGACCTTAAAAAAAACAAATTCAATAAACTGCAAATTGCGCTTTCCGCAAGCGGCCACATGGTTGTTGACCTGTACCCAAGCTTTGTAATTGGGCTAATACCAGTGCTGACCCGGAAGTTTGGATTGTCGCTTTTTATGGTAGGGCTTCTAACTTCTGTCACCCTGATTTCAAACAGCCTCACCCAGCCAATCTTCGGCTACCTGTCAGATAAACACGGACAGAAGTATTTTATGGTTTCCGGCCCACTTTTTGCCGCTATATTTATAAGTATGATAGGAGTTATGCCAAACTACTACCTTGTGCTGGTAATCTTATTTTTAGGAAATTTAAGTGTGTCCGCATACCACCCGCCAAGCGCGGCATCAGCAGGCCACTATGGAGGTAGCAGAAAAAGCATTGGAAATTCCATAATATCATTTGGGGGCAACTTCGGTTATTCAATTGGCTCACTCTTTGTAATAGTTATTGTTGAAAAGCTGGGACTTTCTTTTACTCCTGTTGCAATGATACCGGGAATTATTGCATCACTCATACTTTTAAAGCTTATTCCTGCTGAAACAATAAAAGAAAAGTCAGAAACCAAAATTAAATTTTCTAAAATAAAAAAGATTAAAAAAGTCAGGTTAATTAAGCTGTTTCTCATTTTTTTTACATCCTACTCCCGTGATTTACTTTGGATTGTTCTGCTAACATTTACTCCGCTATATTTTACAAATTCCGGCACCAGCCTTCTAAATATTGGTTACATATTATTGGCATTTGGACTGCTTGGCGGAATAGGCGGGCTTTTTTCGGGATATTACGCAGATAAGCTTGGAAACAAGAAAAGCAGCTTTGTTATACAATTTGGGTTAATTGCAGCGTTGCCATTAATTTATTTTACTTTCAAAACTGCGGGTATTATATCAATTATACTTTTTGTGCTTGGGGGTTTTTTCCTAATATCCACACTCCCGCTTTGTATACGGCTGTCACAGGATATTTTCCCAAGAAATATGGGGCTTGCTTCATCTCTTGTTATGGGACTAAGTGCAGGAAGTGCAGGGGTTACGATGATCTTTTTAGGAAAAGTTGCAGATTCCATCGGAATTGTGAGAACTATAAACTATGCATTAATACTTCCAGTAATTGCGCTGCTTTTACTTACTTTTTTTCCAAAAATTGATAAGGAATAACCCTATATTTACTCTTTTCCCAGCGTCCTGTTTTGAACATAATTATAAGAATTTGCCTTTGGATCACCAGACTATAAACGTCTAAAAATTAACGTAATCAAGATTATCAGGTTCAAAAAATATCAGAGAACATGATATTAGAGCATGGAATACATGAAGTGTAAAAAGAAATAAGAAAAATACCATACCCAGGTCAGTTTTGTGGCAGCCAAATATCCTTCCGTCCCTATAACCTTCCTAACCCAACTCTCGATAAATTCACCTAAAATCACCTGATTTTAGCCCTTTTTCCAGTACTCATAACCCCATATAGTGGGCTTTTCCCATATGGGGTGCCAATGTAGTGACCTAATACATAATATATATAATATTTATGTA
>JAUVXY010000109.1 GCA_030603375.1 Actinomycetes bacterium
CAGCAATTTGGTAAGAGGATTTGATTATTATACAAAAACTATATTTGAATTTATATCAAAAGATTTGCAGAGCGCTCAAAATGCACTTGGCGGCGGCGGCAGATATGACAACCTGATACAGCAATTCGGGGGGCCCGATATGCCAGCAATTGGTTTTGCTGTTGGGGTTGACAGAATTCTTATGCTAATGAAGCAGCTTAATTTAGAAGCAGGAAAAGAAAAAAATGAGTCTAAAATATATGTAATAGTTCTTGACGGAAGTTGTGAAAAATATTCATTTGACATTCTTAAATATTTAAGAGAAAAAAATTATATTTGTGATTTAAATTATAATATCAAGGCTTTGAGCTCAGAGCTAAAATGGGCAGAAAAAGGCAGTTATGACTTTGCTGTTATAATTGGAGAAGATGAGGTAAAAGCTGGCGAAGTTACCATTAAAGATATTAAAAAGCGCAAACAATATAAAATTAAATGGGACAGGGAAAAAGAAAAATTAGAGAATTTAATAAGAAGAGCAGGAGACTAAGCAAACAGGACAATATAAAAAGACAAAGGGTATCGGAAAAATTATGAGCTTAAAAAATAATAAAAATAATATAGTTTGCAGCGACTATCAAACCATTATGAGGACTAACTTATGCGGAGAGATAAATAAAAGCTTTGCAGGCAAAGAGGTAACTTTGTGCGGATGGGTCAGCAGCAGAAGGGACCACGGTAAGCTGATATTTATAGACCTGAGGGATTTTTCAGGAGTTATTCAATTGGTATTTGACCCAAACTTTGACATCCAACCTTACAATACAGCCAAAGATATAAGAAGCGAGTATGTAATAAGCGTAAAAGGAGAGGTTAAAAAAAGGACCGAGTATACAATAAACCCAGAACTTGCTACAGGTGAAGTAGAGATTGTGACCAGTAAGATAAAAATTTTTAATAAGTCTAAGACACCGCCATTTACTATAGAAAAAAAAGAAAATATAGATGAAATTACAAGGTTAAGATATAGATATTTAGACCTGAGATCACAGGATATGCAAAAAAATTTGCGATTAAAACATGATGTCATCGTCTCAACAAGGCAATATCTAAATTCCAAAGGCTTTGTGGAAATAGAAACTCCAATTTTAGCAAAAAGCACACCTGAAGGCGCAAGGGATTTTTTGGTGCCGTCAAGGTTAAATACAGGTAAATTTTATGCTCTTCCCCAGTCCCCTCAATTGTTTAAACAAATACTTATGTTTTCCGGTTTTGACAGGTGCTATCAAATTGCCAGATGCTTTAGGGACGAGGATTTGCGGTCAGATCGTCAGCCTGAGTTTACTCAAATAGATCTGGAGATGTCTTTTATAGGTATTGATGATGTTATAAACCTGACAGATGGTTTGATTTACAGTATTTTTAAGGAAGTGCTAAACGAAGAGATTAAATTGCCAATTGAGAAAATTAGCTGGAAAGAAAGCATGGAGAAATATGGCACCGATAAACCTGATATGAGATTTGAACTCTTAATAAGGGATATATCTAATATATTTAAAAACAGTAAAGTTAAAATATTCAAAAATGTTTTAGATAATAAAGGAATTATAAAAAGTTTAGTTGTTGATGATTTTTCTAAATTTACCAGAAAAGAACTTGATAATTTAGTTGATTTAGCCAAAAAAAATGGAGCTGGCGGACTGGCATGGATTAAAATTGAAAAGGATATGAACTTTCAATCACCAATTGCAAAATTTATAACAGAATCCGAAAAAAGAGATTTAATTGAAAACCTGAACTTAAAAGAGAAAAATTTGCTGTTGATAGTTGCAGATGAATTTATTAAAGCATGCAGCGTGCTGGGTGTTATAAGAAATTATCTTGGGAATAAATTAAAACTAATAAAAAGAGATGAGCATAAATTTATATGGGTATGCGACTTTCCATTATTTATGTTGGATGACACGGGAAAAAGGCTATCTCCATCACATCATCCTTTTACAAAACCTGATGAAAAGACATCAAAATTCTTAGATTCCGATCCTTTAAAAGTAATGTCAATGGCCTATGATATAGTATTGGATGGCAAAGAAATAGGAGGAGGCTCCATCAGGATAGATGACATAAATTTACAGAGAAAGATTTTTAAGCTGCTTAAAGTTGGTACTGAAAAGATTGAAGAAAATTTTGGGTTTTTCCTAAGATCGCTTGACTACGGTGTTCCTCCGCATGGTGGAATAGCAATTGGTCTTGACAGGCTGGTTATGCTAATAGGCGGGCTTGACAGTATCAGAGAAGTAATTGCTTTCCCAAAAACACAGTCAGCATCTTGCATGCTTACAAACTCTCCTTCAAAAGTTTCAGGTGAGCAATTAAAAGAAGTACATATTGATGTGATAGAAGAAAAAAAAGAATAATAAAACACTTCATTATGCTGCAAAAACAGCTAAATTCAGAAATTAATCATCTAAAATAAATTTCTTTAATAATACCACTATATATGCCTAAAATCGCCAATTTCAAATAAAAAGCAAATTCGATTTCAAAAAAAGCTTGACTTTTTGCCTTAATTATGAAATACTTAAGTAGTTCATAATTAATGAAAGGCTGTTTATGAGAAGAAATGCGATGACAAGACGCGAAAAAGATCTGCTGTCCAGGCTGTCTAAAATAATAAATTACTCCGAGTATATTCATGCCAATCTGACTATTGCAAAAAGAACCTGCGGAAACAGTAACTGCAGATGCATCAGGGAAGGTAAAAAACATGTCTCACTTTATCTTACCACTACAAGAAAAGATGGAAAAAGAAAGTCGATATATATCCCCAAAAGACTTGAGGAAAGGGCTATAGAATATACGCAGCGGTATTTTAAGATAAAAGAGGATTTGGAGAAGATATCAGATATTAATCTGGCCAGACTTCTTGAGGAGAAAGACAAAAAATAATATTTAAAAAGGCCCTGAGATATTCCAGGAAACATTTCGACCTTTTTAAGAAACTAAAAAATATAACAGATAAAAGAATAAAGGCAAGGATCTCCACAGCAGAAGTAGCTATAGCAATATTTTCACTCCAGCTTGCCAATCTCGGTTCCCTTAATAACTATGCTCAGTCATCAGTATCATTGCCTTCAGTATCTACCATAGCCAGATCAGCTGACGGTATGGATATTGACTACCTGCGGAATGTAAACCTGCAGATATATAAAAAAGCAAGAAAGAAAAAGATGCTATCGGCTTACCGGGGAGAGTGGATAGGGGCAGTAGACGGAAAAGAAATCACTACTTTAAGATTACTGCAAATGCGGACATTGCAAAAAGCGAAAGCTAAGGGACAGGGAAGGAAGATTAAAATACCAGTATTATCACCAGTTTACTGCACCTGTACTGGCATGTAAGGATTTTTCAATTACTTTAGATATTGAGCCCATACTTCCCGGCGAAGGGGAGCAGGCAAGTGCCTACAGGCTGCTTTCCCGAGTTTGCAATAATTATCCAAAAGCATTTAGCTTGGTAATAGGTGACGGCCTTTATCTAAACGAGAAAATATTTAAGCTGCTGGAGAGCCATCATAAAAAAGCAATTGCGGTACTAAAAGAAGACAGAAGGCAGCTGTTTCAGGAAGCAAACAGCCTTTCCCTTCTGGCAGAGCCGGTAGTATACAGGGAAGGCAAAACAGATTACAGGGTATGGGAGCACACTATATCAGGATGCTGGGAAGGGTATGGAAAAGATGTAAGAGTCATAGTATCAGAGGAGACAACAAAAAAGAGGGTTCACTCAAAAGATGGCAAAAGCTGGGAAGATACAGAAGAGGTGGCAAACTAGATGTGGGCCACTAATCTGGATGTCTCCAGTAGTATAGGTGATCTTAAAAATATGGTTAAGATATGCCACAGCAGATGGCATATTGAAAACCGCTGCTTTAAGGAGACGGCTGGTATGTGGAATGCGGAGCATATCTACCGGCACAGCGCCAATGCCATAATAGTATTCTTGCTGTTTCTCTTTATGGCGGTAAATATATTCAATATCTTTAGAAGCAGAAATATCAAAGATAAAAAGATAAGGACCAAACTTAATCTGATAAAAAGAATACAGGCAGATTTTTTGAGCCTGGCTCATCCGCTTCCGCCTATTCCTATATAACACCTCCAATACAAAATATTTAAAAGATCACCCTCACAAGTAATTTAATATTATCAGATTTAAGATGATTTAGGCACCCCAAAACACCAAAATAACCATAAATTTTGTCTATAAACCACTATTTGGAAAATGGTCCAATAGACTGATTTCAATACTGGCCCATTTTTCCTGTGTTTTTTGGTGAAATTGAAAGTAGATGATTAATTTCTGATATTAGAAAACAATGGTAGATTTTTATTAGATTGTATTATGTACTCTTCAGATAAAGATTAAAATATTGTTTTAAGGTTTTGAAAATTCAATAGTAATTATTGTAAAATGAAAAAAGTTGTTTTTTTTAATACAAAGGGTGGAACCGGCAAGACAACAATTTGTTACAATTACGGTTGGTACCTGGCTGAAAAAAAAGATAAA
>JAUVXY010000011.1 GCA_030603375.1 Actinomycetes bacterium
TTCCGCAGCACTACTAAGATCTGCTTGAAAAAAATAAAGAAGCCTTTATTTTTGACACCACAGAAGAAAATATAAAGCAGCAATATAAAACAAGTAGAGATAGTTCGTCAAAGATTTTAAAGATATTAAAATTGACTATAAAAAATTCACAGAGGTTAACTGATAATCAGGAACAATATCTAAAAAATCTAATGATAAAACTTGAAGAAGGCTCTATCCCAAAACAAACAGTTAAAGAAACGCTGAGTGCATTAAATAAATTAGGCAGGGAGCATATTGCAAATCCATTAAAGGTTATTGCAACATTGCAAACAAATATTTCTGCTAAACTTTTAGAGGAGCATTTTATAGCTAACTTAAAGGCAGGTACCAGTAAAAGAGAAGTAATACTATCATTATATTTAACAGGCAGCTAAAAAATGGACAAAGATCAAGCTCAAAGAATAATTAAAGACACATTTGAAAATAAATTTGATAAAGCAAGATTTATAAGGTTTATAGTAGACTTACTTAACTTAAAATCTTCAGAAGTTAATGAAACTGCTGCAGTGTTTAATGAAAACCAAGTTCCAAACGTATATAAACCATTTATAAAATCATTTGAAAAAATAGCAGACTACAGATCTGGTGAGCATAAAATGGATGTTCTTGCAATCTGGCTAAAAAAAGAAAAGTCCATTGAGCGGGCAAGAACAATGCAGAGAAACTTTATTGCCTGGTACCTAAGAGGCGACTACGGTGGTGAAATGAAAGACGCCGCTCTTGCTGCATTTGTTTCACCGGACGGGAAAGATTGGCGCTTCTCTCTTATTAAGATGGATTATTCGCTGGGAGAAGATAAAAGAGGAAGGATTAAGATAAGTGAAGAATTTACTCCTGCAAAAAGATGGTCATTTTTGGTAGGTTTAAATGAAAATAGCCACACTGCTCAAAGCCAGATAGTTACAATACTTAAAGAAGATGAAAAAAAACCAACATTTGCTCAGCTTGAAGATGCGTTCAACATCGAAAAAGTAACAAAGGAATTCTTTAAAAAATATCGTGAACTTTTTTTCTGGACTAAAGAAACCCTTGATGAACTTATTTCTAAAGACAGTAAGATAAGGTCTGATTTTGAAACTAAAAATATAAATACTATAGATTTTTCAAAAAAGCTATTAGGCCAGATTGTATTTTTATACTTCCTGCAGAAAAAAGGATGGTTTGGAGTAGCAAGGGATGCGGATTGGGGGACAGGACCAAAGAATTTCTTGCGGGAGTTATTTAAAGGAAAACATGGCGGCAAATATAATAATCTTTATAATGATATTCTAGAGCCGTTATTTTATGAAGCCTTAAGGAATGACAGAAGTTATGATGATGATTATTACAAGTTATTTAACTGCAAAATACCTTTTTTAAATGGTGGTCTCTTTGATCCTATAAATAATTATAATTGGGTTCATACTGATATAAATTTACCAAATGAGTTATTCTCAAACTTAGATAAGACTAAAGAAGGAGATATTGGAACAGGAATTCTTGATATTTTTGACAGGTATAATTTTACTGTAAAGGAAGATGAACCTCTTGAAAAAGAAGTAGCTGTTGATCCTGAAATGCTTGGAAAAGTTTTTGAAAATCTTCTTGAGGTAAAAGACAGAAAATCAAAAGGAACTTATTATACTCCAAGAGAGATAGTTCATTATATGTGTCAGCAAAGCCTGATAAATTATCTTGATACTGAAATGGAAGAAAAGGTATCTAAAGATGATATTGAGAAACTCATTAGATTTGGAGAGCAGTTTGGAGAAAATGACACTGATTTAATAAATAATTCGGAGGATATTAAGGAAAGCATTATCAGGAATGCTAAATTAATAGACGAAAAACTTGCTGATATAAAAGTATGTGATCCCGCAGTTGGAAGTGGTGCATTTCTTGTAGGAATGATGAGCGAAATTGTAAGAGCAAGGAATGTCTTATCAAATTATATCGAAGACCCAGATAGAACTATTTATAACTTTAAAAGGGATTGTATTGAAAATTCCTTATATGGAGTTGATATAGACCATGGTGCAGTAGAGATAGCTAAGCTTCGTTTGTGGCTATCATTGGTTGTGGATGAGGAAAATATAGAACAAATTAAACCTCTGCCAAACTTGGATTATAAAATTGTATGCGGGAATTCTCTATTGGGTGTTGAAATAAATCTTTTTAACCAAGAAGCTTTTAATAAATTAGAGAAGATAAAACCAATTTATTTTAGTGAAACAGACATAAAAAAGAAACATGAATATAAAAGTCAGATTGATGAGTTGATTTTTGAAGTTACAGATGGACATGAAGAATTTGATTTTGAAGTATACTTCTCTGAGGTTTTTCATGAAAATAAGGGATTCGATATTGTAATTGCAAATCCTCCCTACATTGATTATCGAACAATAGATTCCACAACAAAAACTGCAGTTAAGAGATATAAGGTTGCACATCACTCTAAAATGATTAATCTTTACATCTATTTTTTTGAGAGGGGTATAAACTTACTATCTGATGGAGGAGCATTGACATTTATTAGCCCTCAGCAATATTTGATTCTAGACAACTGCCAAGGTCTAAGGGATATAATTCGTGAAAATACTGTTGTGATACTATCAGATTTTGCTCGCGTTAAGCTTTTCGATGCCTCCACATATCCATTCGTTACTATAATAATGCAAGGTATCAAATTAAAGTCCGGTAAATATTATGAATTTGACCAAGTCAACAATTTAGAACAACCAGTACGTAGTATTGAAATTAAAAATCCTATCCCAGAACCAGTTAACATAAGTGGGCACCAATTATTATTATCTAAGATTGAATCTTCAGCAAACAAAAAAGTAAAAGATATTGCAGAAATATTTTGTGCATCTTCTTCCACTTCATTAGAAGTTAGCACCATACCGACAGATGGGCCAATTCTTTTAACTGCAAGTGATATTAAAAATTGGGTAGTTGAGGTTCCTAAAAGATATGTAAAATTAAAATCCTATGGAAATAATTCTGCTGAAAAACAGCGCGGGGATACCATCTATACAACTCGGATGACTGGAAGAATCCGCGCAGTTTTCATGGAAAAAAATAAGTTTTTAGGTGGAAAAATTAATGTAATTAAAGTGAAAAATATCAATCCACTATTTTTAACAGCACTCTTGAATTCAAACTTAATCAATTTTTGGTTCAGAGAGAATTTTTCTATGCAACATATGCAAGGGGGTGCTCTACCTATCAATACACCAGAATTAGGGAAAATACCAATTATATTTAATAATTCTATTGCACTTAAAATTATTGCAATCGTTGATAAAATCCTTATAATTACAAAAGATAGTGATTACCTAGAAAATTCTACCAAGCAAAACAAAGTTTGTGAACATAAAAAACAAATCGATCAAATGGTTTATGAGCTCTATGGCCTAACACTAGAGGAAATTGAAATAGTTGAAAACTCATCAAAATAAAAAAATTATTGCTTTTAGTTTTGGTAAAGGTGCCTATGAAGAAGTAGCAGAAGCCAAGCAAAGAGGTTTACACATGGAACTTTTAACAGTAGATAAACTACTGGAATATGAAGAGGAAGCTAAACAAGGTAAGATTTTTTAATGCCTAAAAAAATAATGTACTCCTTTAAAATTGAAAATGAGCTTTTAGATAAAGCTAAAAAAGAAGCTAAAAAACTAAGTATTTCCCTGTCTGCTTTTTTGAGGCAGGCCATTATTGAGAAGATTAATCATAAAGATAGATTTGATAACTTAGAAAAAAGAGTTGAAAAATTAGAAAATAGGTAAGGTGTATTATACCTATCCGAATTTGGTTCATAAAATATGTATTATTTATTTTTAGATGAATCTGGGGATCATAATTATAAAAACTTAAAACAAGCACCTATTTTTGTGCTAACAGGTTGTATCTTTAATAATAAATCAAAATATTTAAACTATCTTGATGCAGTTATTAAAATGCATAAATTAAAGGAAAATTATTTTAACAATTTTTATACTATTCTTCATACAAGAGACATTACAAGAAATGTAAAAGACTTTGGAAAAGTGAGTGAAGAAAAATTTAGAATTCCCTTTTTCAATTATTGCAATAAGCTAATCAATGATACTAAATTTATAATTATATGCTCAATAATTAATAAATTAGAGTTATTTAATAAATATGGTTTAAAAGCCACAGACCCATACCACTACTCTTTTGATAGAATTATAGAAAGATTCGTTTTCTTTCTAGATAATGCTCCTGATGAAAAAAGAGGAATAATATTTTATGAAAGCAGGAGGAGAGACTTAGATACAAAGTTGGAGCAAAGATATAAAAGTATAACTAAAAATGGAACAATTACAATAAGGGGAGATATTAATATGGAAAGTTCCAGAATAAATTCTAGGATAATTAAGCTTACTAAACTTAAAAAAGATAGCAATATTGCAGGAATACAGTATGCTGATTTATGTGCAACCCCTATATCAAGAAATGAGCTAGAGTTAACTAATAATTTTATAAAATATCAAATTATTAGAAAAAAGTTCAGAAAAGATCCAAAAGGCAAAATAGAAGGCTAAAGTGTAATAAGGGTAAAATAAAAGAGTGCCGACCGCTACGCAGAGGGCACTCTAATTTTAACCAAGCTAAAACCCGACTGCTAAGCAGAGAGGAATTTAGCTTTCTATATTTGTCTATTTTAGATTTTATAATTAGTTGTAATATTTTGTCAAGTTTATTTATATTTAAATTAATAAATTTATAAATTTTAATCTTAGAAAATTATGAAAACAGCTTTTGCCTACCACCGCTACTCAACTGAAATGCAGAGAGACAGCTACACCTTGGAAGCCCAGCGGTCTATTACAAAGGAGCTTGCAAAAAAATACGAATGCAGAATTATTCAAATCTATGAAGATGAAGCAATCTCAGGAGCTACAATAGAGAAGCGACCTTCAATGTTGCAATTGCTTGAAGATCTTCCAAAGTTGAAACCAAATTACTTAATTTCTACAGATCAGGATAGGCTTGCTCGTGGTAATGATTTCTGGGTCATAAAAAACATACTTTCCAAAACCAAAACCTCCATAATAACAGAAAAGGAAGGAGTAATAGATCAGACCGATATAACTAAGGACGCACTATCTGATATGATGGCAGTCTTTGCAAAATTGGAGCGTAAAATGATAGGAAGAAGAGTGAGAAGAGCAATTGAGCTAAAGGTAACAAAAAAAGGAGAGCATTATGGTGGCAAACCAATAGGGTATTATAAAAAAGATGGTAAGCTATTTGTAAATGAGATAGAGGCAAAGCACGTTGGGAAAATATTTGAACTTATGGCTTCCGGAATAGGAGTTACCCCTATAGGAAAGTATCTTGAAAAGATAGGTATTTTAACTCCCAAAGGTAAAAGATACAGTGTAAAGACACTAACCAGAATGATTACAAATCCTATATATATAGGCAAGGTTAGAATAGATGGCAGTGTTTATCCTGGAATTCACAAACCAATTATAGATAAAGAGCTATTTAGACAGGCCAACTTAGTTTTGGAGAAAAAAAGAATGGTAAATAGGACAAAACCATCAAAATACGTTCTAACTGGTTATCTAAAATGTGCTAAATGTGGCTCCAATCTATGGGGAAGTTTAGGCTATGGTAGTCAGATCATTAAAGGCAAAGTTAAAAAATATTATAAAGGTTATGTCTGCAAAAACATGTATACTGGAAAATGCAATACTAAAATAACCGGTAAAATTGAAGATTTAATATTTTCTAAGATTTTAGAAAAAATAAAATCTTTAAAGCTTGGTCTTGAAGATGGCCTTTCCGAATTTATAGAAAGTAAGATGAAGAACAAAAATAAAGTAAATATTCAGGACGAAATAAAAGAGATAGACCTTAAAATGTCAAGGCTTCTTGATACCTATCTCGAAGGAGTTATTGATCTTCCACTTTATGCTAAGAAAAATAAAGAATTAAAATACCATAAGGAACATCTTCTGAAAGAAGCCCAAAATTATGAAAATGATTTATTTTTTAAAGATATTTATGATTGTATTAGAAATTTTAATATATATAATATTCTTGGTGATCTCGATTTTGAGGCTAAAAGAGACTTACTCAATCTATTTATTAAAAAAATAGAAATTACTCCTGCTGTAAGTCCTGGAAACAGACATTATGACAGAAGAGTTAAAATTGATTGGAAGATATGATAAGTATCTGACCGTAAGGTTTCTTACTTCTCCAACGATTATTCTGTCAGCTTTCATTCTTAGCGTTTCAAAAACCAGTTTATCCTGTTCAATTTCATTATCTATTTCTCTGGATTTTGGCCTGGTTGTCAGCATCCGCACATATGGATGCTCGCTAAGTTTTATCTCAGGTACATCCTGGATTATATTTATAAAATCACTTTTAGGTATCAGTTTTGCAAGCGTGTTTAGAAGAGTAGTTTTTCCGGAACCCATTGGGCCGGCAATTAATATATTTTTTCTATTAGTGACAAAACTTTTTAAAATCTCAAATCTCTCGCAGTCAAACATATCAAGTCTTAATAAATCCTCCAGCTCAAACTCTATACAGTTAAAAACCCTTATTGAGATATAAATTTTATCTGAAACAGGTGGTATAACAATTGAGCACCTGCTGCCATCATAAAGCTCTGTATTCAAAAATGGTACCCTTTGGTCCAATGCCATTCCCGAACTGCCTTTAATGCGATCTATTACCAGATATACTTCTTTTAAACTACTAAATACTTCCCCTAAATATTCTTTAACGCCATTTTTTATAATAACCATTTCCCTGTTATGGACAAAAATATCTGTTACTGTCTTGTCATGCAGATATTTTTCCAACACTCCAAGACCAAATATTTCAGACAGCATTTTTTCTATTAAATTATCCTCAATTTTATAATTGCAAAATGGATATTTGCCTTCAATTTCACTGGATATAAGCATGTACAACTCATCCCCGAGATTCTCACTATCATAAAATCCTGTTTTATCAAAAATTATATTATCCTTTTTGATTCTATCTTTAACCCTGCTTATTATGTTCTTTTCCTGTTCACTACTTAATTTACCTTGATTGACCAGCCTGTCTTCAAGTCCCATTTTTAGCTCCAATTATGTTTATATCCATCTAGCGCCTTGTTTACATCCTTAAAAAATCTTGTGCCAAATATTTTTCTTTTATTAAATAAGAAAACACTTTTATCAAACTTCCTGTCCAAAGAAATAAAAGCTTCTATTGGAAAATCTATAATTTTTGAAATATCTCCACATCTTAAAAAACAAAACAATCTCTTTTTATTAATAATTATTTTCACACTGGATTTGGAAATAGAAAATTTATTCACAAGTACATCAATTAAATTTGAAATTCTTGAAATGCTTTCCAGGCAGTAATCACTTACCACAAAAATAGTGTTGGAAATCTTAAGCACGTCAATCAACATACCGTTTATAACAGTCTGGCTATCAGCAATAATAAATTTGTAATCCCCGCAAATACGTTCAAGCAATTCACAGATAGCACCCTTTTTTATGCCCTCGGCAATTAAAGGATCCGGTATCCCCTTTAAAACATCTAAGTTTTTATAAATATTTTTTACATATTTTTTGTATTTTTTTGGAAATTTAAGAGCAAGTTCCAGCGTTTTATCTGTTCCTATATCAAAAAGAGAGCCGAAGTCACCCGGGGAGCTATCAAGCTCTAAGAGCAACGTTTTTTCTCCAATTTTTTCAGCGCAATACATGGAAAAAGCTATGGCTATAGATGTTTTTCCAACTCCTCCTTTATTAGAAATAACAGTTATAATTAATTTTTCATCTGGTATGTTGCAGCCAGTATAAATAGTTTTAGATTTTTTACAGTTAACGTTTGATTTGCTTTTATTTTTTATCTTTACTTTATTTTCTTTTGCCATTCCAGCCAACTTGCCTGAGCACTAAATTTAAAGATTATAAACTTTCAACTACTATCTTGTATTTATTGTCCTGGGTCAATCGAGCTATGATGGACGCTTTTCTTATATCACATTTAATATAAAGACTAACTGAACTTCCGCTATTGCTTATAAGCATGTTTCCACTGCTACTGACATATTCTTCAATACCTATAACTTCTAAGTTTCTAACAATCAGCTGGCCATCTACGAGCAGTACATCCCTTGATAATTGAAAGCTATTGGCATCTAAATAATCTCTGCCTGCTTCAGTGTTTATGTTTTTATACATACTGTAGCTCCGAGCTCCGCTTGTGTTTTTATCATCAGAAACATTTGCAGAAGATTCAAAGTAATTCTTACCTGAACTAGCGTTATAATAGTCAATTCCTGATACATCCCGATCCTTCTCAGTAGAAACAATGGATATATGTCTGCCGACTCTTAATTCTTCAAGCACTGGCTCAGGATATTGTACATTGATAGCTATCAATATCTCTCCTTCTGCTAAATTATCTAAAATATTTTTACTTGATTCATCAGTGAACATTACACTGGAGATATAGTCATCTTTTTTTCTATCTATATTAATTGTATTTCCAACTACTTCTTCTTTGCTCACCAAATACTCGCCCGGCAGAGAATTCTTGTAATATTATTTAAAACACAAATCGTCTTTTTCTATCTTTTCTCCGCTGCTTATTTCTCGTGCCGCAACTAATATCTCCTGCCTGTCTAAATAATTGTTTAAAAATAAATAAAAAGCTGCTCCAATAATTAGAGCTCCAAGAATTGCCAGCGCCAAATATTTCCTATAGTAATTCATCTATAACCATCTTTCTTTAATCACAGGTTAATAAATCAAAAACAGTATCAGTTAAATTATCGAAGTTATTGAAACTGGAAAAATCAAAATCAGAGAAGTCTGACCTGCCTCTCAGTAGTTCTATTTCATCAAGATAGACAAATTTTTCTAAGTTAAAAAACTTTCTCATCTGATCTCTGCCAATGCTTAATCCGTTAGAATTGTCGTATTTATTTACAACAAGTATCTTTTCTAAATCACTATAAACAAATTTATTGTTTATATTTATGAGCCTTCCAATACTTCCCAGCGTATGGTCCGATACCATTATTAACAAATCTGCTAAATCAACTACTCCCAGCCAGAAATCATTTACATAATTGGGTAAATCAAAAATAATTAAATGGTATTTCTTCCTGGCAACATCCACCAAACTATATATATCCTGTAACTCTACTTTTTTTGCCTGTTCATAAGTTGGTGGAGATTGTAATATGTCTAAATTGTCCCTGATATTAAAAATTGAATCATCCATAGAATCTCTATTGTAGCCATCCATAAAATTCATTATATTGGGTGTTTTTGGAATACCAAGATAATAACCTGTGTCTCCACCCCCTTCTGAAAAATTTAAATCGATAAGAAGCGTTTTCATTTTATTAAACATACAGCTTAAAAAGATACTAAGTACTGTACTCCCGACTCCGCCTTTAGCTTTTGTGAAAATTATCGTCTTCTGTTTTATTGTCTTTACGTTTCCATTACCAAAGCAATTTACTGCCTCTGGCTTTAATTTACCATTACTACCATTAGTCTTGTTTTCAAGATATTTGCAGCCAGGTAAATATTCGCTTTCGCATACACCCATCTTGCATAAATATTCCTCTGCAGAATACACTTCGCAATTGCCACCGGTGCCCTTACTTTCTTTATTAATTAAATTTCCTGGCTGATTAGTGCTCTCACTTCTGCTCAAATCAGCCTTTGCGGTAGTGCTGACAATTTTGCTTTTAGATATTTTCCCCTTTTTTAAATTGCGCCCGAAAAAATTATTTATATACTTTTTAATATCAAACTTGCGTCTATTTTTTTTTCTTTCTGCCTTACTTTTTATCTCTCTGGCCAATATTTCTTCCAGCTCATTTTCGTTAAAAGGAAAACCCATGTCTTCACCAATGACATAAACGCCTATTTTTTTTCTTCTTGCTTTTTCTTTTATTTTTTCCAGGTTAGAAATTTTCTTGCTAATTATAATTACATCTATTTTTTCGTATTCCATTACAAAATTTACTGCAAAGTCGCTGCTTAAATTTATAAAATTGTAGTCGTTTTTTACTTTGGATAATTTTTCGAAAGTCTCTATGTCTTGATCTGCCACAATTACATTGAAGGAATTTATTTCTTTATTTACTTTGCAGTCCCCAATAAAATTCTTATGCATTAATACCTCTACGTATCTGCATGATGATAAAGAAGCGTGAAAATAGAATAAAACATAATTTATTATATGTCAATACTTTGTCTATAAATTTTATATACTTTTTTATAAACAGTTTGACCCTTACTTATTATTATAAATCTATTATAAATTTATTAAGAATACTGTTTACAAAACTTTTTATGTTGATCAAATAAGAAGGGTCTATGCTAATTTTGAGGTCCTGCGGGATTGTCCCGAAAGCTCGGAATATTCATTTCGAAATATAAGATCTGACTCCCCGAACTTGATGATGTTGATAACAAAAATTAAATGGATCTTTCGGTTGTATCGCAATTATTGGTTGTAATGTTTAAATCACAGCCATACACGTGTCTTCTGTTGCTATACTTATTTTGCCATGTTATATTGGCTGGTAAAAATAATATTTGTTGTCTATTTTAAAGAGGGAAGGGAAATGATAAATATTGATAAAAAAAATTTAAGCTACGTTTTCGACTACAATAAACAACCAATAATCACTGTCTCTGAAGGTGAAAGTTTTACACTTTCAACAGAAGATAATCTTTCAGGTTTAGTAAAAACAGAGAAGGATTTGCCTCTACCCGAAAACTTAAAACCATTTAGCGAAGCAGTCCCGGTAAAGAATAATCCGTTAACAGGGCCTGTTTACATAAAAGGTGCACAAAAAGGGGATCTATTAGAGGTTGACATTAAAAAAATAAAACCAAATGATTATGGGATTTCTAATATTATACCTGAAAGCGGACTACTGCAGAATTCATTGAAATGGCCGGAATTAAGTGTACCATATACTAAAATAATAAAGCATTTGCCTGGCGCAAGTGGCACTACCAGAGATGGTATTGGTGTTTTTAATGAAAAGGTATCTTATAAATTGGCGCCTTTTATTGGTACCATAGGAACTTGTCCGGAATTTGAGATATTATCAAGCATGACAGGGCAGTTTCCCTGTTGCGGTAATTGGGATTGCCGTGATATTAAAGAAGGAAGTAAATTATTTTTAAACTGTTATCATGATGGAGCACTTTTATTTTTAGGAGATGTCCATGCCAGCCAAGGTGATACCGAGTTAACTTGGTCTGCAGATGAGACTAAATCAGAAGTAACTGTATGTTGTAAAATAATTAAAAACAAGACTATTCCTTATGCGCGGATTGAAAAAGAAGATTCAATAATTCAGTTATTTGCTGATAGCCCTATGGAAGATGCCATACAAAATTCAATAGTCAATCTAATGGATTGGATAGCAGAAGAGTATGGCATTAAACTAAGAGATCTGTATATAATGCTTTCCGTACTCCCTGATTTCAGAATAAATGTTTATCAAATGGTCAGGCATCCATTATTCAAATCTGTTGTGGGGGCAGAATTACCAAAAAAATACTTACTTTAATATATTATAGCCTACTTTCCGCAGATTTATAGGAACTTGCTTTTGGATCACCAGTCTATAAACAGTAAAAAGTTAACGTAGCCCATGGTTATCAGATCCAAAAAACATCAGAAATTATGATACTTGAACAGGCAATACTTAAATAGTACAAAGAGGTAAAAAAATATTATATCCAGGCTTATTTTATGGCAGCCAAGTATACTGCAGCCTTACAATTAACTTAACACGCATGGTCGCAGTCTTATATAATCATCTATTCATCAAACCCGTCAGGATCCTCTGCTTAAGGAGATATGCAGGTCAGCATTGTATTTCAGGTATATTCGGAAATTTACTTGACTTTTTCCCAATATGGTTTAAACTTTTATCATGAATAAAAGAACGATCTATAAAGACATTTGGGATAAGCTGCTCCCTGACAAGTCCTTAATATTGCTTGCAGGACCCCGTCAGTCCGGCAAGACTACTTTTGCCCAGGATATTGCCGCAAAGGATTTCCAGGATGTTGTCTACTTCAACTGGGATATAGATGCCGACAAGAGAAAACTTATAGCCGATCCTGTATTTTTTTCTAAAATACCAAAAAGCAGCGTTTCATCAAAACCCCTTGTTATACTTGATGAAATACACAAATACAGGGACTGGAAGAATTATCTTAAAGGTGTTTATGATCAATTTGAAAAGGAATACAAATTTCTTGTCACCGGAAGCGGACGTCTTGAATATTCGAG
Source organism: Actinomycetes bacterium (assembly GCA_030603375.1). Classification (GTDB taxonomy): domain Bacteria; phylum Actinomycetota; class Humimicrobiia; order Humimicrobiales; family Humimicrobiaceae; genus JAUVXY01. The sequence goes on from JAUVXY010000011.1 coordinate 12,358, forward strand.
AAAAGCCGGGGATTCACTTGCAGGCCGGTATCTTAAGTTCCATATTTTCCCCTTTACACTATCTGAGCTGGAATCACCAAAAATAGATTTTACAGATTTTTTAAAAAATCCCCTAAAAGATTTTGAAGATACCATATCCGAGAATACAGCTGATAATTTCCGTAACCTCTGGGAACTCAGCGGATTCCCAGAACCCTTTATAAAGGGCAAAAAATCTTTCTGGTCCGCATGGTCCCAGACATATGGACAGCAAATTGTGCGGGATGATCTGACAACATTTGCAGATATACGTAATCTTGACCTGGTAGAGACACTTTTTGCTCTTATACCTTCAAGGGTGGGGAGTCCTTTTTCAATAAATAATCTTGCACTGGATCTAAAAGTAGCTTTTGATACAGTTAAAAACTGGCTGCTGCTCTTTGATTCTTTTTATCTTACTTTCAGGATTTCTCCATGGACTAAAAAAATTTCCAGAAGCATTCTTAAAGAGAAAAAGATTTATTTGTTTAATTATCCAGTCATTGAGAATGAGGCCGCCCGTTTTGAAAACCTGGTAGCTTTGGAATTATTAAGAGCTGTTGAGATGTGGAAAGATCATGGTTGGGGAAATTTTGCTCTTAATTATCTCAGAGATAAAGACAAGCAGGAAGTAGATTTTCTTATAACAAAAGATAATAAGCCCCTGCTCATGTTGGAAGCAAAATCATCTGATGACAAGCCTTCTACAAGCATTATTAATTTCCAGGATATTTTAAATATTCCTGCAGCCCAGCTTGTAAAAAAAGATAATATTAAAAAGATTTATAAGAATAAGAATAATAATATACTGGTCGTTACTGCTCACAGATGGCTTTCCTCGCTGCCATAGAATTTATTTAATTTAATTTATAAGAATTTGCTTTTGAATCACCAGTCTATAAACAGTAAAAAGTTAACGTAATTAAGGTTATCAGATCCGATAAGCACCATAGATCATGACACTGAAGCAGAAAATACGCAGAGTGGAAGAATAAATAAGAAAAATACCCCGTCCAGGTCTATTTTATAACAGGCCAGTGTCCTTCAACCTTATCACTGTCCTAACACACATGGTCGCATCCTACATAATCATCTAATGTATATGCACAAAAAGACATTTTAAAATGGATCAAACTAGCCAGGTTAAGAATACTTAAGAAATTTGACTGGAACCAGTAATATTGTCTGGAATGCCCAGCCAAAAAGGCAGAAATATTAATTTTTTACCATCAATGGTCTTTTGCCCAATTAGATTATCAGAAAACGTTAGGGCAACCTGGGTGTTATATTTCTTAATAAAATTGAACATAGAGCGGGTTGAAGTTGTTTTTGCCAGATGGCTTTTTACCTCCACAGGAATAATTGTTTGATTCTTTTCGGCTATTAAATCAACTTCTGCCTGGGATTTTGTTCTCCAGTAATTCAGGTTGAATCCATCTTTCGTAAGTTCGCAAAATATAATATTTTCCAGAAGAGCTCCCTTATCAGTCCTATCGCTAAATTTTTGAAAACTCTGGATCACAATATTCCTGAAACCTGTGTCCATAAAATAGATTTTGGGGTTTTTGACCAATTCGGTCGATTTATTTTTAAAGAACGGTTGTATGCTTTTTGTAATAAATGTTTTTTCCAAAAGATTTAAATTGGTCTTTGTCTGCAAAAAATTAAAATCAGCAAGAATACCAAGGTTCTGGTAATCAATTTGAGAGCCTATCTGGAGTGCAAGTGCTTTTATCAGTTTTGTAAGTTTAAAATCTTCAGCAATTTTTAATATTTCTTTCACTTCTCTCAGAAAAAATATGCTATAAATATTTTTTAATACTTCAATTTTTTCGTTATTGTTTTTTGCTATTACAACCCTTGGATATCCTCCGTATATTCCGAATTCTTCATAGAAGAGATTTATCTTTTGAGAAATAGAGTCACTTATATCAGGCAGGATTACTTCAGAACCGGTTATGGCCAATTTGTTTTTTTGTTGTTCTAAAATACTGTAAAGACCAGGATCTTTAAATAAAAGGAATTCTTCAAAATCAAACTGATAAAGATTTAAGATAAAAATTCTTCCCGCAAGATATTCTATGATAGACATAATGGGAGTAATGCAATAATTCTTACAAGAGCTAAAAAGGTGGAATTAATATGGAGAACAGTAAAATAGTGATCCTTCTTATAAGGCATGGAAATACTAAATGACTTTGAAAACTACAGATTGAGAGTAAAAGTACTATGTTTTTAGCATGACTCCCCAGACTGGTCAATACTGATAACATTATAATTAAATTAGAATAAAAAATATCATTAGAGTATATACCTGGATTTTATAGAAAAATTTTTATAGATAGAATCCAGAAAATGCTTGGCATTTGTTCAAAATTATGTTATGTTCATTTATAATGAACACTAAAATATAATGTACAGGATGAAAAAGATGTTTAACAAAACTAAAAAATATATTTTTGATCTGGCAATTGAGGCATTTAAAAAAAATATTAGCCTGCCTGCTGAATTTAAAATAGGCTATAAAGAGCGGGCGGATAACAACATTGGATTTGATAAATTGTTAAAACTAAAGATCAATAAAACCGAATTAACATTTTGTGCTGAAGTAGAGATAAACATAAATAGGGCAACAATCGGTCTTCTGGCGCATAAAAAAGATTATATGCCCTTCCCTCCAATATTAATAGCTAAATATATTAATAATATTGCAGCAGAAAAGTTAAGAAAAATTAAAGTTCAATTTATTGATACTGCCGGTAATATGTATATAAATAATTTTCCTCTGTATATTTTTATAAAAGGAAATAAACCAATTGATGTTTTTACAAAAAATCGAGCCGCGCGGGCCTTTAAACCTGCGGGTCTAAAAATGATTTTTGCACTGCTTAAAAATCAGGATCTTATAAAAAAACCCTACCGGGATATTGCAAATAAAGCCGATGTAGCACTGGGTACAGTAGGATGGGTAATAAATGATTTAAAAAAATTAGGTTTTTTGGTTGATATGGGGAAAATGGGTAAAAAACTTATTAACCTGGATAGGTTATTTAACAGGTGGTGTACAGAATATATTGAGAGACTGAGGCCAAAATTATTTATAGGAAGATTTGATGGTCCATACAACTGGTGGAAAGATTATGCTCCAGATCCAAAATATGCCCAATGGGGCGGAGAGGTCGCAGCTGGAAAAGTAACCGGGTATTTAAAACCTCAGGATATAATTCTTTATGTGGTAAGAGATGATTATAATAATATACTGCTCCAAAATAGATTGTATCAAGATCCTGGGGGTACTACTCAGTTACTGGAGAGATTCTGGGGACAATGTAAAACCGATAGACTAGATGATACCGTCCACCCTATGCTTATTTATGCTGATTTAGTAGGAACAGGAAATGAGAGAAATATTGAAGCAGCAAGGATAATCTATGAAAGACATATTGATAGATATCTCCGGAAAGATCGGTAAATCTTATATAGATGCTATAAAGGAAATAAGAGAGATCTGCAACTCTCTGGCAATACCGTTTTTTATAGTTGGCGCCTCAGCAAGGGATTTTATATTAGAACATTTTTATGACGTCAAGTCACCGCGGAGAACAACTGACATAGACCTGGGAGTCAAAGTTAAAAGTTGGAAACAATTTGATGGCTTAATTAACGCAGCACTAAAATCAGATAAATTCAAAAAACAAGAAGAAAAACAACGACTTATGTATAAAGATGATATTTTTATAGATATAGTTCCTTTCGGAAAAATATCAGATAAAGATCTAAGAATTAGCTGGCCACCTGAACACGAGATAGTGATGAGCGTAATGGGATTTGATGATGTCTATAGGCACTCAACTACTATAAGGTTAAGCAGCAATCCACCCTTAGAAGTAAAAATACCTACCTTGCCGGGCCTGGCCATATTAAAACTATTGTCCTGGAAAGATAATTATCCTGAAAGAAAAAAAGATGCCCGGGATTTATTATTTATTATGATCAATTATGAACATGCAGGTATTTTTGACAGGCTTTATGAGACAGAAGTTCAACTACTTAAGAATGAAGATTTTGACATTAGAGCAGCAAGTATTAAATTATTGGGAAAAGACATGAGAAACATCAGTTATGCAGGCACATTTGATTCTATTAGTAAAATTCTAATTGAAGAAACTGATGGGGAATCAAGATTTAATCTGGTAACCCATATGATAAATTACTATGATGATTTCGATAAAATTTTAAATTTATTAATAAAATTAAAAGAAGGATTTTTAAATCAAGGGTAAAAGCTTTATGTTATTAGGATGAGTTGCCCCGTTTGTTGACGTAAAGCCAAGAAATCCTGTGATGCCTTATGGGAGTTCGAATCGTCAAATTTGGCTCCCCGGACTGGTCGATGTTGATAACAAATTACACTGTTTTTAAGTGAAAATTTTATTTTGCTAATTATTTTATCTAATATATTGAAAAATTTAGCATCAGATATTTTCAAGACACCTTTTCAAGACGCTCTGCTACCCAGACTTTAATAATGGACTGCCTTGGTACACCTAACCGTTTTGCTTCTTTATCCAATGAATCGATCATCCATAAAGGGAAATCTACATTGACTCTCCTTTGTTCCTGTCCTGGCCTTCTCACCTTTGATATATCAAGGTATTTTGAAATATTTTTATTTTCATCAAATTTCTTGTCAAACTCATTAGCTTTCATATATATCAACCTCCTCCTTCCTGGATCGCCGTACTGAAATAATTCTTATCTTTTCATTACGATATGTAATAACTCCCGACCAATATTTTCTTGAAATCTTTC
>JAUVXY010000141.1 GCA_030603375.1 Actinomycetes bacterium
GGAATTTAATGAGAGATTGTAAAGGAAAGGGATATATATATGATAGGTGGTCTTGACAGGGAGTATTTTAACAGAGACATCTGAGAGGTTCTTGGAGTTTTCAATACTGGATTTAAGGTCCATGGCTCTTACAATGAAATTAAAGAGCTTAACCCGGATGTTATTGTTGATTTTACAAATGCTGATGTTGCTGTCGGTACTATAAATTGGGCTATTGACAATAATATAGATATAATAGTAGGGACTACTGGAATAAAAAAAAGTGATTTGGAAGCAATAGAAAAAAAAGCTACTGGGTCCAAAAGCAATAAAGTGCTTATTGCTCCGAATTTTTCCATAGGGGCTATAATTATGGTGGAAGTATCAAAAATGGTAGCTAAATATTTTGATAATTGTGAGATAATAGAAATGCACCATGATAAGAAAAAGGATGCTCCTTCCGGGACATCTATGCTAACCTCTGAACAGGTAAGCCGGGCAAAGCATTTTAACAAAAATAAATTAAAGGCAGGTGAAAGTGAAGTATTGCAGGGGAGTAGAGGAGCTTTTACAAATGGCGTCCATATTCATAGCGTAAGACTTCCCGGTTTGCTCGCCCATCAAAATGTTATTTTTGGGGCCATGGGGCAGACACTATCTATAAGGCATGATAGTATAGACAGGCTGGCATTTTACCCGGGTGTAATTCTTGCTATCAGGAGTATGGATAGTTTAGGCAATTATACTTATGGATTGGATAAATTGATAAGTTTATAAGAAATAAGGTGTAAGATATTGATGGAAAAATATTTGAGGGGGAGAAAGATATGGTAAACATGGGAGAGGTAATAACTGCTATGGTAACACCATTTGATAAAAACTATAATTTAGATCTTGAATCCTGCAGCAGGCTAATTGATTTTTTAATTAAAAATGGCAGTGATGGGATACTCCTTTCTGGAACTACCGGAGAATCGCCAACTTTAAGTGATGAAGAAAAAATTGAGCTATTTGGATTTGCAAAGAAAAATTTTGGTGACAAGACAAAAATAATAGCTGGCACCGGATCTAACGACACAAAACATTCAATAGAACTCTCAAAAGAAGCAGAAAAAATTGGTGTGGATGCTTTGCTTCTGGTTACCCCATATTACAATAAACCAACTCAAATGGGGTTATATAAACATTTTGAGGCTATTTCCAGTGAAGTGAAAATTCCTATTATCCTCTACAATGTCCCTTCCAGAACTTCCCGCAATATAGATTCAAGGACCTGTATTGAATTATCAAAGATTGATAATATTTGTGGTGTGAAAGAGGCAAGCTCTGATATGAAGCAAATTGCAGAAATTATAAGAGACACTGATGAAGATTTTTTAGTATACAGTGGAAATGATGGTGATACACTGCCGATTTTATCACTTGGAGGGTATGGAGTTATAAGTGTAGCATCGCATATTATTGGAAATGAAATAAGAAAAATGATTTCCTGTTTTAAAAATGGAGAAATAAGCGAAGCTTCAAGGCTGCATAGATGCTTTCTTGATGTATTTTATGGGATATTTATAACAACTAATCCAGTTCCAATAAAGGAAGCACTGAATTTAAAAGGGATGCGTGTTGGCCCGACAAGGCCCCCTCTCTATCAAATAGAAGAAGGCAATTTGCAGAGATTTAAAAATATTTTAAAAAAACATAGAATAATAAATTAATGTATGGTGTATAAATTTAATTTATGAAGATAAACTAATAAGACATAATTATATAAGAAAGAGGTGTAAATTACAGATTGTAAGATAATATGATAAAAAAAAGTAGTTTAAAGCTAATACCAATGGGCGGTCTTAGTGAAGTTGGAAAGAATATGTTCGTTTTTGAAAAGGACAACCAGAGCATAATTGTTGACTGTGGCATTATGTTTCCGTATGATGATATGCTTGGAGTTGACTTTATCATACCAGATTTTTCATATATCAAAAAAAATGCAGGTAAGATAAAAGCAATAATACTGACACATGGTCACGAGGATCACATTGGGGCGCTTCCATTTCTGATGAAGGAAATAAATGTTCCCATATATGGGACCAAGCTGACGCTTGGATTAACCAGGATAAAAATAAATAACAAAGCTGTTGTGTATAACGAAATTAATCCTGACGAGACACTGGACATAGGCCCATTCAGCATAGATTTTTTCAGGGTAAATCACAGCATACCTGATGGAGTAGGTTTAATCATAAGAACAGATATTGGAACTATTATCCACTCGGGTGATTTCAAATTTGACCACAGTCCCATAGATGGCAGGGCAACGCAACTTTCAAAAATTGCAAGGGCTGGAGACGAAGGTGTCCTTGCTTTGCTGTGCGATAGCACTAACTCTGAGGAACCTGGTTTTACTCTCCCGGAAAGGGATGTTGGTAAAACATTGTTGGAAAAATTTGAAGAGGCGGATAAAAGAATAATAGTTGCAACTTTTTCATCCCATATTCACAGAATACAGCAAATAATTGATGTGGCTCACAGGCTGGAAAAAAAAGTTGCAATTTCTGGTAGATCCATTCTCAGAACTATTAAAATTTCTGCTGAGCTTGGGTATCTTAAAATTCCGAAAGATACAATAATTCCTATAACTAAAATTGATGAATTTCCCATAAAAAAAATAGTCATACTCTCTACTGGCAGCCAGGGAGAGCCTCTCTCAGCTTTGTACAGGATGGCTTTAGGAGAGCACAGAAGGGTACAGATTATGCAGGGAGACATGGTAATAATTTCAGC
>JAUVXY010000097.1 GCA_030603375.1 Actinomycetes bacterium
CAAGTGAGGAAGCAACCATTCCCACTATTTCGCGATCACAAGGATCGTCATATCTATATAAAAACTCCAATGGATCAGGGTGGACAAATCTGCGACTATTATATTTTTCATATAACTCGTCAAGCTTCTTTTTATTTACCATCAATACCCATAACTATAAATTATTTAGCAGTACCTTAAATCGTGAAGTATTTCTACAAATCTCGCACTTATAAATTTATAATTTCTTATGACAAAGCCACCAATCAAAACATTTATACTTTTTCATTCTCTCCTTTGCAGTCTTTACGTCTGTTGCAGGAGGAATTATAACTTCATCTTTTATCAGCTCGTTATTAGGCCAGTTAGCAGGTATGGCTACTCCATTTTTATCAGCAACCTGAAAACCTTTAACCATTCGCAGTATTTCATCCATATTTCTTCCAAGTTCTTGAGGATAGTAAAGAATAGCTCTTATTGTACCCCCGGGATCAACTATAAAGACTGCTCTAACTGTGTTCGTGCCTTTACCCGGATGAATTAAACCTAATGCATTTGAAACTTTACCAGTATCAGCAACTATAGGAAACTGAATATCGACTTTTAAATTATCTTTAATCCACTCTATCCATTTAATATGTGAAAATACTTGATCAACACTAAGTCCTACCAGTTCACAATTTAATTTTTTAAAATCATCATATCTTTTCTGAAAAGCTACAAATTCTTTGGTACATACTGGAGTAAAATCTTCTGGATTGCTAAAAAATACAAGACATTTTCCAGAAAAATCATCCGGTAGTTTCATTTTTCCCATTGTTGTTACTACATCTAACTGGGGAAATTTTTCTCCTAAAAGTGGCATCTTTCCTTCCATTTTTACCTCCTGTCGTGTTAATTTGATAAATTACTAATAATAAATATATTATAAAAAAATATTTTTTTTAGCTATCAAAAATAATATAAAGTTAAAACATATAAAAAGAAATATAATTAAAACTATTAAACAATCTAAAGAGAACGCACAGCTTTCTCTATCTTTTCAGTAATTTCCCTGTAATTTTCATCTCTAAATGTAAGAGGTTTGCCAAATTTTACAGCCACTAAGGGCCGCTTCGGCAGGTGGCCAACAGGCAGTATTCCATGATGAAGCATGTCGAAAAGTCCGTAAATTCTAGCAGGAACAACCGGGACTTTCATGTCAGATGCAATTATGCCTACACCTGATTCAAATTTTTTTATTTTACCATCCGTGGTCACTCTTCCTTCAGGATAAATTAGAACAGACCATCCTTTATTTAAGAGCCCGCCTATATTTTCCATAATCTGTTTGAACCCATGGGTTCGTGAAAGCGGGCAGGCGTTAATAGCAAGGTTTACCAGCAGATAAAATCCTGCAGCTTCAATAAAACGTCTGGGCCATGATCCTTTATGATAAAAAAAATGATTAAAATGATACTCTATTGACATCATTGCAGTTATGCGCTGCCGCAGTCTTAAAGGCAGGGAGTAGAGAATAGCGAATGTATCCATGTTGCTGCTATGGTTTACAGCAAGTACAAATGGGGTTTTTAAATTCTTTAAGTTCTCTTCTCCATATACTTTGCGCTTATATAATACTGACATGAAAGGGTACAGAATATATTGAAAAATAGTTCTAACAAAACACACCGGTCGCCAGTATGGGAAGCTGAAAAAAGGAAGCCTGTATGAAACCTCTGGCGGTGATTTAATGAGTTTCTCAATGTCTCCAACCGAAGTTTCCCGTGATATATACGAGTCATACATTTCTATATTATACTTGTCCTCAACTGCACAGGATAGTTGAATCATATCCAATGAATCAAGACCTAAATCATCCTCTAATTTAGCTTCCAGCTTAATATCTTTCTTCTCCACCTTATGAAAAGATTTTAATATCTCGTAAATTTCTGCAGAAGTTTTACCTGATGAAATTTTCCTTTCCTCGCTTTCTGTCCCCCCAGCTTTTATTACTTCAGCAAGTTCATTTTTTTTAATTTTCATAGTTGATGTACGTGGAAAATCTTCTCTGTTCCAGGTACTATAACTATCAATATGCTGCTGCGCACTCAAATGTTTATTAGCTTTATATATAATTTCACCTGGACTGTCACCAGCTTCTTTGGAAAGCAGCAAAACAGCATGGATTTCTTCAAAATTTTTATGCTTTATTCCGATAACTGCACAGTCTTTAACTAAACCCAGTAATTTTACAGCCGATTCAATGTCTTCAGGATAAATATTAATACCATCTGATCTGATAATTACATCATCTTTTCTGCCCTTAAAGAAAATATTTCCATCCCTGTCAATCTCTGCTAAATCGCCTGTTTTAAACCAGCTGCCAGCAAATGCTTTCTTTGTCTTTAAAGAATCCTTGTAATATCCCGGGCTGACATTAGCGCCTTTTATTAATATCTCATTATTGACAAGACGAATTTGCTGGCCGGTCAGTACTTTGCCTATTGAACCAGGCCCGGTTTGTGCAGGATCAGCAAGGGTTATGAGTGGTGCTGTTTCTGTCAGGCCATAGCCCTGGAACATACAATAAGCAAGGCACCTCCAGAATTCATCAACAGAACCATCCAGAGTGGCACCTCCTACCATAATGGCAACAAGCCTCCACCCAAGTTTAAGATGAATATTTCGAAAAGCCCATAGCCTGAGCTGCCAGCGTTTTGTTTTCATCTTCTGGTATTTTTCCATGAATTTTTTTGAGTCCAGACTTAATTTGCTAATAACATAATTCTTCAATATCTCCATAAACTTTGGAAGCAGTCCTAAAATCCATATCTTCTCTTCCCGGATAGTTTTAATAACTGCATGAGGGTTCTGATTACTCATAAATACTACTGAGCTGCCAATCATAAGAGGAATGAGTATACCTATCATCTGTCCATACATATGACTTAGAGGAACAAGAGACAGAATTTTTAGATTGAACATAAAATGAAACATCTTTTTATACTTGCCAATTACTGGCTGGATAGATTTCAGGTTAGCCTCTATATTACCATGAGTAATCATTACGCCTTTTGGAGTAGATTTTGTCCCTGAGGTAAATACAATCTCTGCCAAATCATTAGAGTTAACAAAATAAGATAGATTATCGGCACATGGTATAGAAGATAGACATCGTTCGAGATCCTCAAAATAAATACTTTTAAGCTTAAGAAATTTTATTTTATCTCCTCTGGGGCAAACAAGCAGTTTTGCTCTAACCTTTTTCTGTACCATCTCCTCAAAATCAGAGTCTGATTTTACATCTATCGGAACAACAACCACCCCGCAAATAAGGCATCCAATAAAAACTGCAACCCATTCAGGACAGTTTGGCCCTTTCAGTAAAACTCTATTACCTTTGCCTATATCCAGGCTTTGAAGCAGGCCAGCAAACTGCCTGGCATGCTGATATATTTCCCTGTAGCTCCAGGACCATGTGCGGTACTTGTCTTTATAACAAAAATACCTATTTTTGGATTTTATGTGTTCTTCTATGTAATTAAGTAAGCCGGATTTCATATGGATACCAACTCACTTTCAGTGGTATGCTGTAATAATCTTCAGAAAAAAGAAAAAAAGCTACTTGCGCCTGTAAAGTCCTACAAGCTGTGCCTGGTTCAATATATGATTTTTCATTGCTTTTTTGATATCTGCAGATTTTGCTGAAATCTCAAGCTTCAGCACCGTATCCAGGGCATAAACTTTAAAAAAATAACGATGCACCCCAGACGGAGGGCATGGACCACCATAGCCGGGTTTGCCAAAATTAGTTACTCCTTCGATTGCTCCTGGAGGACAGCTTCCCTCAGGTATTTTTCTCACATCCGGGCTTATATCCCAAACAGTCCAATGAACCCATGTACCCATTGGGGCATCAGGGTCATCAACAATTAAAACCATGCTCCTGGCGTCTTCAGGGACATTACTTATCGTTAGATAAGGACTTATATTCTTGCCATCACAAGTATAGAGGGACGGAATAAACTTATTATTTTCAAAAGCTGAACTTTTAATTTCCATCTATTTTCTCCTTCCTTGTTGATTGAAATACAATTTTATTTTACTCTTCTTTATTTTTTATTAAAGTTATTTTATCTTTCCCCAAATACTGCTGAACCGATTCTAACCGTGTTGCTTCCCTCTTCTATCGCTACTTTATATGAATTTGACATTCCCATAGATAATGCTTTCATGCTTACGTTCGGTAAATCAAGCATTTTGATTTCATCAAATATTTCTTTGGTTTTCTTAAAGTACAGTCTGCTTTCTTCAGGATCGCCAAACCTTGGTCCCATAGTCATCAAGCCTTCAACTTTTAAATGTTTCAGGTTGCCAGATATTTTTTTAATTAAACCTAAAATGGATTTATATTCCGGCTCTACGCCATATTTTGTAATTTCACTGCCAATATTTATCTCTATATAAACAGGAATTACTTTTTTACCAGCTTTTTCTACACGCTTGTCTATACCTTCGGCAATACCGAAATCACCAACTGTCTGTATGACATCAAAAATAGGAAGAGCTGTATTTATCTTATTTTTTTGTAAGGACCCTATCAGGTGCCATCTGACAATATTTGCTTTTTCACCAAGATGTTCATACATCTTTTGCGCTTCCTGTACATAATTTTCTCCTATATCCGTGGCACCTGCATCTATTGCCTCTGCAACCTCCTCTGCCGTTCTTTTTTTTGCTGCTAAAACTATTGTCACATCATCTGGAATTTTCTTTCTGGTTATCTGATATTTTTCTTTTATGCTCATAATATTTTCCCCTGTTTTAATGGTAGAATGTGTTTTTAGTATACTATTAACAAGATATTGTTACAATTTGAACGCCATAAAATAATTTCAATTCAGCTAACTATTCTGTAACACAAATCTTTTAGCCGTTACTATTGATATTGCAAAACTGGCATCTCTGCCTGCATGCAGCATTCTTGCAATATTTGTCTGTAAAATTTTTAGTTTTTATTTTATACTAAGTTTTTAACTATCAATTAATATAGGTTTGAGGGTATGATTGTTTGCCTGACTTTACTTAGGCCTGCAAACGACAAATTAATATTATGGGTTCAGTACTGCAAAACTTAAAAGAACAAACAAAGGTGAAACTGCGGGAAAACCTGAACCAGAAATATATTACAAGACTTCTAAATATCATTGCCAGCAAACCTGTTGTATTTGCATATGCAAATACATTCTCATCAAAATCAGACAAATATCTAAATGTCTTTAGCCTAAAACAGATAAAAAACGCTTATTCTGCTCATTCTCCAACTGCCTATGGATCTCTTTTT
>JAUVXY010000065.1 GCA_030603375.1 Actinomycetes bacterium
AAAAAACTTAACGGATCAGGTGCGTAATATTGCCGTAGTTACAACTGCAGTAGCCAATGGAGATCTGAACCAGAAGATCACAGTTGATGCTACTGGAGAGATACTGGAGCTAAAAGGTACCATAAACAGCATGGTTGATAATTTAAACAGATTAGTTGGTGAGGTCAGCAGGGTGGCCCAGGTAGCAGGAGTAGAAGGGAAACTCTCTGAGCGGGCAAAGGTTGAAGGTGTCTCAGGCAGCTGGAAAGATCTTGTTGATACATTAAATGACCTGATTGATTCGATAGCAACACCTGTACAGGAAATATTAAGAATTGCTACTGCTTTATCTGAAGGGGACCTGTCTCAAAGAGTAATGATAGAGACAAGAGGAGATATTAAAACTCTATCTGATGCTTTAAATAAATCATTTGATGATATTGGGAGAGCAATCGGGCTGGCGATGGACGGCTCTACAAAAGTAGCAACATCATCCAATCAATTGGCTTCTTCGTCCAGTCAGGTAAATTCGGCTCTGGTTCAGGCAGCAAAAACCACCCAGGATATAGCCAGCGGAGCACAGGACCAATCCAAAAAATTGGAGGGAAGCACCAAAGTCGTAGCTGATTTATCCAGGTCCATACTTGAAGGCGCGGAAAATGCACGCTCGGTAGCAGACATTACTGCAGAAGCAGCTAAACTTGCTCAAAAGGGCAGCGAGGCTGGAGGGACCGCAGCTGAAAGGTTAAAAGCCATAGACGAAATTGTAAAGGGTAATACCGATACAGTTAAAGATCTGGACAGGAGAGCCAAAGAAATAGCTACAATAGTAAATACAACCAGGGATATTGCCGACCAGACAAATCTGCTGGCTTTAAATGCAGCGATTGAAGCAGCTCATGCAGGAGAAGCAGGGCGCGGATTTGCTGTTGTGGCAGATGAAATCAGAAAACTGGCCGAAGGGACCAAAAAGGCGGCTGTCCAAATTGAAGGCATGGTTAATGTCATAGGCGAATCAACAACTGATGTTGTTAGCAGTATGACCACCGGGACACAACAAATTTCTGAAAGTATTGATATAGTAAATCAGGCATTATCCTTATTGGATCAGATCGGCACCGGGACCCAGGAGATTACAGCTAAGTCTCAACAGATTTCTTCAGCAACTCAGGAACAAGCTGCAGGTGCTCAGCAGGTGGCAAAGTCTGTAGAAGAAATAGCTTCCACTAGCGAGCAGGCTGCTGTCGGATCAGGCCAAATGGCAGCATCTCTTCAGCAGCAGACAGCATCCATGCAGCAGATGTCTTCATCGGCTCAGGAATTATCTACCATGGCAGAGGAACTGAGAACTGCTTTGCAAAGATTTAAGGTAACTGCTGAAGGAGCCAGAGAGAAAGTAGGGGGGGGCAAATAAAATGCAGGAAGGAACAAAACAACAGATTTTAGAAGCAGATGTTATACAGCTTATAATATTTAATTTGGGAGAGGAAGAATTTGGCGTAAGAATTGATGAGATAAGAGAAATAATAGAAACGAAAGACATTACATCCATACCGGATTCCCCTGAATTTATTAAGGGTTTAACCAATGTAAGAGGTGAAATTGTTGCTGCAATAGACCTTAGAGCAAGATTTTTTTTGATTGAAGAAAAGGATTATGAAAGTAAGCACATTATAATAACAGAACAGGAAAAAAATCTATTTGGCGTTATGGTTGATGAGGTTACAGAGGTTATGAGATTGCCGGAAGCTAATATCAAGATGGCTCCCGATATAATAACCAGAATGAATAGGAAATATGTAAATGGTTTAATAACCCTTGAAGATCGTTTAATAATTTTACTTGATTTAAAAAAGGTGCTCTCCGAAGAAGAACTTATTAAGTTAAGCGAGATCAATAGGAGGCATTTCAAAAAAATAGAGGGAGAAAAATCAGAAGACATAAAGAAAGGTAAGTTTATTGAGAGGGATATGGAAGAAGCTGAGAAAAAGACCGATAAAAAATCAGAGGGGTCCAGGGAAAAAGGAGCTAAAAAGGGCGAAAGGGGTAACCTATGAAAAAGATTTTAGTTGTTGACGACTCATTATTTATGAGGACGATATTGAGAGAAAAACTATCTAAGAAATATAAGATATCGGAAGCCGGTAATGGGGCCGAGTCTCTGGAGAAATTTAAAAAAGAAAAACCTGATTTAGTTCTATTGGATATAGTTATGCCTGATGTGACCGGAGTCGATATTCTTCGCTCATTGATAAAAATTAACCCGGATGCCAGAGTAATAATGGTTACTGCTGTCGGGCAGGATGCGGTAATAGAGGAATGTAAAAAACTTGGGGCCAGGGATTATATTATTAAGCCATTTGAGGAAGAGACGGTCGCTTCCACAGTTGAAAGATGTTTGAGTTAATATCGTATTCTGCACATTTTGTTGTCTGGATAATGGGGCACAAAAGCATAAGCATACAAAGAGAAGATGAGAGGTTATGAGGCTAAGAGTATTAGTTGTTGATGATTCGCTGTTTATGAGAAGTTTAATATCGGATATGTTGAATTCTGATGCTGAGATTGAAGTGGCAGATACTGCCAAAGATGGCTTTGAGGCTATAAAAAAGTTGCAAAAAGTAAAACCTGATGTAATTACATTGGATTTAATGATGCCTGATTTGGATGGTTTCTCCGCTTTAAAACAAATTATGGCACGGTATCCTACTCCGGTGATTATGCTTTCTGCCTACAGCAGAAAAGATGCAGACATCACCATAAAGTGTCTTAATGCAGGAGCAATTAGCTTTGTTTTAAAACCATCAGGCGAGTTATCTCTGGATATAGAAAAAATCAAAGATCAGCTCATAAAAGAAGTTAAGACAGCTGCAGAAGTTAATCCTGGGAAAATCAGGGCTCTTGTTGCGAAAAAGCTTGCCCGGCCAAAAAGCAGATTGGCTGTTAAAAAGAAGATAGTTGTTATTGGAGCCTCCACCGGCGGTCCTCAGACACTGGAAGTAATTTTATCATCTCTTCCTTCCATATTCCCTGCTCCGATAATCATTATTCAACATATGCCATCCAGGTCCTTTACCCAGAGCCTGGCCAGGCGTTTAAATGATACTTGTGAACTGGAAGTTAAAGAAGCAGAGAATAATGAGACTGTCCAAACGGAAAAAGTATATCTTGCTCCCGGAGGTTTTCGGATGACTGTTGGGCCACAAAAGAATAAAGAATATATAAATGCTGTTATATCACTAAAAAAAGAAGAAGATGTGTACCTGAGTCCTTCAATTGATATAACCATGGCATCAGTCGCAGCCCTGTATAATGAAAATGCTGTAGGAATCATACTAACCGGCATGGGACAGGACGGAGTGAAGGGAATGAAGGCGATAAGAGAAAATGGCGGCAAGACAATTGTTCAGGATGAGTCTTCAATAATATTCGGCATGCCAAAGGCAGTGATTGAAAATGGTTATGCCGACAGGGTACTGCCGTTAGCTGAGATGGGCGGTACATTAATTGAATTTTTGGGTGCTTAAATGGAAAAAGACATTACAAAATATAAAAGTATTTTCTTAAGCGAGGCAAAAGAGCATTTAGCGGTTATGAATAGATCCTTGCTTAAGCTGGAAAAGAATCCGCAAGAAGCGGAACTGCTAGATGATATATTCCGGGCCCTGCATACACTAAAAAGTATGGCTGCTACGATGAATTACAGCAGAACAGAAGGATTATGTCATGGGATGGAAGATGTTTTAGACTTGATAAAAAAGAAAAAAATAGAATTAAATAAAACAGTTAATATATTATTTGAATGTTTTGATGCTATAGAGTTGACTCTAAAAGAGATCTCTCAAAACAAAGAAGAACCTGGCACTTCCAGCCTTATACAGAAATTAAAAAATATAATAGCAGATAAAGCTGAAATCAAACCTTTAGAATTAGCAGCAAAACCGCAAGTTGTGGAAAAAATTAAAAGCATAGAGGTTAAGGTTAAAAGGCTGGACCTGCTTATGAATCTGGCAGAAGAATTATTGATTAACAGGATGAGGCTTGATGGAATTAAAGAGGGACTTGAGGATCCGGAATTATCTGCTGCTGTAGATACTCTGGGAAGACTTGTGACTGATATGCAGTACAATATCATGCAGGCAAGGATGGTGCCGGTAGGATTTACATTCAACAGATTTCCAAGAATGGTCAGAGATTTAGCCAAACAGCAAAAAAAAGAAGTAAATCTTACAATAGAAGGAAGTGAAATAGAATTAGATAGAGCGGTAATAGATCAGATCGGAGAGCCCCTGGTCCATCTTTTAAGAAATGCGGTTGACCATGGTATTGAAATGCCGGAGGAGAGAAAAAAACATGGCAAACCCAAGCAGGGAACCATAAAGTTAATTGCAAGCAGAGTTAGAGGTTTTGCGCTTATTGAGGTTGAAGATGATGGGAAAGGCATAGATTGGGAAAATATAAAAAATACAGCCATAAAACAAGGAATTTTATCCCCTGAAGCAATAACTGAGGAGGAATTAAAAGATTCACTCTTTTCTGGTTTAAGCACAACCAAAGACATTACAGAAATTTCCGGAAGGGGTCTTGGTCTGAATATAATTAAAAAGAAAGTCAAATCCCTTGGCGGAGCCGTTAAAGTAGAATCTCTACCGGCACGGGGGACAAAATTTAAAATAGAGCTGCCATTGACTCTGGCTATTGTCAGAGCATTACTTGTTAGTGTTGGGGGTCAAATTTATGCAATTCCTTTAGCAGATATTGAAAAAATAGTTAGTATAGAAGAAAAAGATGTAAAAGGAATGTTGGAATATGAGGCGCTTGTTTTAGATGGAGAAAATATACCGCTGACAAGATTAAATATTTTGTTTAACACGCCGCCTTCATTGCTTGAGGGGCAGTCAGTTGTAATTGTAAGAAGAGGAGATGAAAGGATCGGGCTGGTGGTTGACTCTATTGCAGGTACACAGGAAATAGTTATTAAGCCCTTAAATAAGCTGGTAAGAGAAAATAAATATTTTGCCGGCTCTACAATAGTCGGCTCAGGAGAAGTTATTCTGATTTTGGATATTTCTAATTTAGTAATGTCTAAAAGACAAAAAGCAGAATTAATATAGATTTTAATTGTAAATAAAGCGCGTAATTTATGAATCAAGAGAGGAGCTAAAAAGTGAAGAATAAAGAAGATGTATTAAAAAAAGTAAGCAGAACTGCTGCAGATAAGGCTTCCAGAGTTTTATCTAAATTGGTTGACAAAGAAATCAATATAGAAGTTTTTAAAGCGGAAGTTAAAAAAGTGTACAAACTTGACCCTATAATAGGCCCTGAAGAGGTAGTTGCAGGCATATATCTGCCTGTTAAAGGAGATATCAATGGAGCTTCTTTGTTAATATTTCCAAAGGAAAGCGCTTTTGAAATGAGTGATTTGTTGTTAAAAAGAAATTCCGGGACAACCAGAAGATTGTCTGAGCTGGATAAGTCTGCTTTAAAAGAAGTTGGAAATATTATTTCTGGCAGTTATTTTAGCATTCTGGCAAATATGCTGCAAATTAAAATAGTAGAAGATGTACCGATTTTTAGTTTCGATATGTTTGGAGCAATAGTAAGTGAGATTATTACCAAATTCGTTCAGAAAGCCGATAAAGCATTGGTTATCGAGGTTTTATTTACCAGCAAGTCAAAAAAGGTAAAAGGATATTATTTATTACTGTTTGAGCTGGAGCAATTTGATGCTATTTTAGGTTCGCTAAAAAGTCTGGAAGATTTATAAGGGTAAAAAATGAGGTATAGAAAAATAAGAAGGTTTTAAAATGGCAGATATAGAAGTAAAAATGGGTGATTTAAAGATAACACGAAATCCAGGCAATCTAGTAGCTCCCGGCATTGGCTCCTGTCTTGCTATTACTCTTTATGACCCGAGACTTAAAGTTGGAGCACTGGCGCATTCCATGCTTGCCCGCCATAGGCCGGGATCAGATAACCATTCAGCAAAATATGTTGATACGGCAATAGATGAAATGCTCAAAAGAATGAAAATATTAGGCGGGAGAAAAGAGGATATTGAGTGCAAGCTTATTGGCGGGGCAAATATGTTTACTAATATTAAATCAGATATTGGAAAAGAGAATGTTATAAGCGCTAAAAAAAAGCTAAAAGAAAATGGCATTAAATTGGTCGGGGAATCCGTAGGAGGTTCTGTGGGAAAGTCGGTAGAGTTTAGTGTAGTAACAGGCATAGTAACAGTTAAGATAAAATTTTAAAGAAATTGGCTGCCGGGAGACAGGTTTGTCAGAAATAAATATTTTTAACAGAATAAATTGTAACAAAGAATTGATGAAAGTATTCAAGGATGAGTCGCAGAGTGAAATAGGCGCAATGAGAAAAGGGCTGCATCTTTTAGAAAAGGAACTTAATGAAGAAAAAAAACATCATTTGATAAAAGAGCTCTTCAGATATGCCCATACTCTAAGGAGCTCTTCCGGAACAGTTGGGTTTACCAGTTTGGCAGAGTTGGCCAGAGCCTTAGGCGAAGTTTTTAAAGCTGCCCGGGGTGGGAAGCTTGAGATCAAAGCCAGCATTATTTCTCTTCTGAATGAGGGGGTAAGTGCATGCGAAGTACTCTTAGAGAAGAAAAAGGTCCTTGATTACAAAGATCTTGTAAAGCGTCTCGGCAAGTTAATAAATCAGAAGCGGCAAAAGTAGGAATAGATAGACAAAATATGGCTGACAGGAGAATAAGATTTTTGTTAGAAGGGAAAGGGAAAAATGACAAAAAATAAAAATATTTTGATTGTAGATGATTCGGCAACAATAAGAAAGTTTGTAAGTTTTACTTTGAGGTTTAAGGGATATGATGTAATAACAGCCAGTGATGGGGTCGAGGGATGGGATAAATTGCAAAAGGAAGATTTTGCTATGGCAATTATAGATATTCTGATGCCCAAAATGGATGGTTTTGAGCTTCTGACAAAGATTAAGGGGGATGCCAAATTAAAAAATATGCCCAGTGTTATCCTGACAACAGAAGGCGATAAAGAAAGTATTGAGAAAGGGATAAAACTGGGGGCAGATTCTTTTATTGTAAAACCATTTCAGCCGCCGCAGCTTTTGGCCAAGGTAAAGGAATATGTGAAGTAAGGAAAGGCTGCTCAAAAAATAGAAGAAGCAAATGAGTGAGTAAACTTAATTCTATGTAGTTAGAGTTAGTTACGAAATATTATAAAAAAAGAAGATTAAATATATAAAGACATAATATGTTTTTGCGGGCCAAATATGAGTAATAAAATAGTAGCTAAATTAGAACAAACTGAAAGGCAATTAGAAAAGGCACTTAAACTGTTTGCAATCAGCAGCGAACTCCATCGCACCCTTAACATAGATGAGGTTTATAATATAATTTTAGATACCATAAAACAGATAATTGGAGGCAAAGATTGTGCTATTTTTGTTAAGAATGTTGAAAACAATAAATTAGAGCTTGCTGCTTTTACTGGTAAAAAATCCAAAGAAAGCCCTATTGTTTCTTATCCTTTAAAGTTAGAAAGTGAAAATATAGGTGAGATACGTATAGATAATCTCTTGCCGCAGAAGGAGGCGCTAACAGAAGAAGATAAGGAGCTTTTAGTACTGTTAGCCGAACAAGCAGCAACAGCAATTACAGGAGCCAGACTTTATACAAATTATAGCAAGGATATTGCCACTTTAGGTAAAGAAATAGATAAAACTCTCAAGGCTAAAAAACCACTTTCAGATAGGAAATTAACTCCAGAAATTATTAAAATTTTTAATTCTAATTATTTACAGTTAATTAAAAAATATCTTAAATCCAGCGAATTAGAAAGGGAAGATATAAAAGTTTTTGACTTTTGTAATAATTTAATAAAATATGACATATCTCCCAAAGAAATTATTAAAATACATCTGGAAGCTGTATCTGTAATTGATGGCACCAGTATATATCCATTAGAAAACAGAAGGATAAT
>JAUVXY010000026.1 GCA_030603375.1 Actinomycetes bacterium
GGTAATCATCCGGATTAGAAACAAAATCAGTATAATGTCCTTTTATATAAGAACCATAACCAGCTGCAATATTTACCAACCCTCTGGCTACATCTGAGTCAAATGTTGTAGTATCCAGGTCTGTACCTACTTTACCTACTATAAAGGAAGGCCAGATATAATCCAGCCCAGTCTTTGCAAGACCATCTTTCAGTAGCTCTAAGAATTTTTTAAAAACTGCTGTATCTGCAAGCCCGCCATGTATTTCTTCGGTTCCAACTTCGTAAGATATTGGCTTTATCTCTTTTAATATGCGAAATTTCTCTACATGCAAGATTAGTTCTATAGTTCTTTCTACAACAGTTTCTATTTTTATATCACTGGCAAAAATATCCACCGTAGGGTCTACATGAAGTAGATCGTAACCAGCAAATAGCGCTGCCTCAAATGATTTTTTTATCCAATTCATAGACTTATCCAGATCCCATCTTTCGGTGGTTTGTATATCCTTTACCCAGGGGCCTCCATGATCAACAGCAACAATTATTGGACCGCCATACCCAATGCGATAAGACAGCTCTTTTATTTTTCTTACCAGATCATACTGAGTCCAACCAGTATATCCACCATCTATATCTACTTGATTTAGTGTAGCAGCAAACAATATAGGCGCATTTGCTCTTTTTGCTGTACGAAGCGAGGCTTTGATTACATTTTCAGAATTAGGACAAGCTGCAAATAAAGTATGACCTTCCTTTTCTTTTTGTGATATATCTTTTAATTTTTCTAGAAGTAAATCTATTATTGGAATGGATTTTTCTTCTGACTGCCTTCTTAGTTTGCTATTATCAATCTTTTGTTTAATTTCCATTTAACTGAAAATAATAATTTATTATAAACTTAATTTAAATAATTTTAAATTTTTGTGAATAATTTTGAACTATTTAAATAATAGCATGCGGACCTTTATTGTCAAGAGATTTTAGAGAATTAAAATAGTTGCAACCATTATTTCCTATCGTGTTAATGTAATAAATAATTAACAAAACAGTGGCTAAAGCTTACTTTTTACTTTTCTGCCTTAGCTAATATTTACGATTCTATTATTATAAACTCCCCTGACACTTCCTATTCAATTAAATGTCTCACTAATTTTCAATCAATTCAATATCAAACAACTCACAAAAATCTTTTATTTCACTCTTTAGGTTTCCATAAGCCATATGGATATATTCACTTCTAAGGTTATCTACAAACTTATCAATATTTCCTTTGATTCTAATAAGAGCGTGTGGCCATATAGGATAGCCGCATTCAGCCATTATTAATTCTTTCTTACCCTCGTCAACTGAAATTACCTCTCCTTCAGTCAAATGGAGAACATATTTAGAATTTATTCGTGCAAGCCTAATTAGGGTTACATCGCCAGGTTTTGCAAATAATTTAGTACAAATCCCACTTGCTTTTGCTTCGAGAGTGGGCTGTATTAGAAGCTCGGCATCCACTTTTGGATTTAGCGTCAGTTTTGGAGAAGCAGCTCCATCATCAATTAATTTTATTAAATTATCTTTTTTATTTGCTAGATTAACATCAGCGGTAAATATTGGCTCGCTTTCTTTTTTTAGTAAACTTAAAATATATGTAGAAAGAGCACCATTTGAATCATTCAGGCATGCTGACACAAAACCCCTATTGGACAGTCTACTCTGGGCAAGACATGGAGTGCAATAATTATTGCTTAGATCAAAAGCACATTTTACTCCAGTAAAATTATATCTCTCTTCTTTTATAATCTTTTCTAATGCTAAATATAGTCTAATTGATTTTTCAAAAATCTTGCTAAACTCAGGAATGCTCCTGTATTCATTTTTTAGCTTCTCATGATAATTTTTTACTTCAGGAATAGGGAATTTCTCTGCCTCAACGACCAAGGTATATTGATCTGTAAAACCTGTTAGAATACCAAAATCCTTTAGCCACTGGTTAGCATCCACTATCCCCGTAAGAATACCCATGCCTTGGCCGCCAATAGAACCGTACCGTGATTTTCTTAAAATATTTTTTACCATTGAAGCTTTTGAGTATGAAACTATTTTGCCCGTAACATCTTTATCGCTTATATCACCATAAGCAACTCTACTTTTTATTCCAATCTCATCAAGTCCTCCATGGGTTGCAGCAAGTCCCCCTATTGACCAGGCTTTCGAATCATCAGTAGCATATATAATTACTGGCTTACTTATATTTCTAATAAACTGAGATATTTGGTCTGTCCAATTCCAGGTAGAAATGTAGAGAAATATCACATCTACATTCTCATCATTAAATCTTTTTTCAACCTCATCTAGTTCATAAAAATAAGCGATTACTTTATCAATTACAACAAGATCCAAATTATTACTGATTAGTTCCTTCTTAATTTTTTCTATAGCTGTGGTATTAATCCAATTATCACCAGTTTCGTTCTTTGCCTCCCTGTGAGTGGGACATGTGACGCTTAAGAAACCTACTTTTGGCTTTCGCATCTTAAATCCTTTCTAATAGTTCTATCGTCATACTAACTATTATACTTACTTGCTTAGCTTCTTGTCAATAAAAATTTAAAGTAAAAATTTCTGACATAATGTTTACTCTAAAATATTTATAGTGTATACTTTTTATTACCATGCCAATAAGTGCCAAGGAAAGCTTAAAA
This sequence comes from Actinomycetes bacterium, assembly GCA_030603375.1. Taxonomy (GTDB): domain Bacteria; phylum Actinomycetota; class Humimicrobiia; order Humimicrobiales; family Humimicrobiaceae; genus JAUVXY01. Next base: position 2,675 of record JAUVXY010000026.1, read on the forward strand.
GAGTTATCAGAAGAAATAATACAATGCAAGAAGTGTTTGGATTTGGCTAAGCTAAGAAAGCAGCCTGTTGCAGGAACAGGTGCATCAAATGCAAGAGTGATATTGGTAAGAAATTATCCGGAAGAAACAGATGAAAAGACTGATATATTATCTGCTAACAACCTCCTAAGAAAGTTAATAAAAAAAATAAACCTTTCTTTAAGCAAAGATGTATATATTACCTATCTTGTTAAATGCACCCCTAAAAAAAATCCAGCCAGCGATGCAGAAAGGGGAACAACAGCTGCAAAGCCATCAAAGAAACACATAAATAATTGTATTTCTTTTTTTTCCAAAGAAATTTCTATAATTACCCCTCATATTATTATCCCGCTTGGTCTTGATGTATCCAACATCATATTAGGAAAATACTTTTCCGTGGATAAAAAATATCGCAGCATGGACAAAATACATATGAGAATATTTGAAAATCCATCTTTTAAATTAGTCCCATTTTACGAGCCAGAGGATGTTGTCTTATCTAAAAAAATTCCTGAGGATAAATACACAGAGGACTTTAAAAATTTGCATAAATTATTAAAAGTGATCTAACCAGTAAAAAGTTATCATAAACCAGGGGACAAGCCACATAAATTTCGTACAGTTAAGATAGTCAATCTTTTATCAGGTATACCTTTATCTTTCTTCTGCCATACCTGAAACATTCTTCAAGTGATTCAAAACAAAGATCTACCCTGTTGCCCTTTATCCATCCACCTGTATCTGCTGCCAGAGCTTCTCCATACCCCTGTATATATAATCTTGTCCCGAGAGGTATAACCCTGGGATCAATTGCCACTATGCCTTTTCTTGCCCTGAGCCCAATTGCTGTAATGCCATTTCCATTTATATCATTACCTCCAGACCCATAAGCATAATAAGCAGTTGCCACCATGCTCCACTCCCCAATCAAAGTAAGGCCTGCAGGCTGAACTTCAGCTATCCTTTTCCTTATTTCAGAAAGTAATGTGCCCAACTCTTTTTTTTCACCTTTTACCTGCTCCAAAAGTAATTTATTTTGTTCAATACTCTTAAGCAAACTTTGTTCCTCAGCTTTTATCTCTTCTTTTAACTCTGCTATTTCATTTTTTTTCTCTTCAGATTTTCTTAATATTCTATTGTATTCTTCTTTCTCCAGGCGAAGATCTTCTATTATTTCTGCATCTCTTCTCATTATATTTTTAAAAAGATACAAACTATTCACTAATTCATTTATGTCCCGCGCACCAGTTATAACAACTGCTATATCATTATTTTTGTATTTATAAGTAAAAATTATTCTCTCTTTTAATAATTCTGTTTTGCCGTCAACGCGCTTTTTGATCTCATCTATTTTGTTATAAAGTCCCCTTAACTGAACTTCAAACAAATCTAATTTTTCATTTAAAGACTCCAGCTCTTTCCTCTTAAGCTCAACCGACATTTCTGACACAAGTATTTCTTCCAGTAGGCTTTCTTCATCACTGTTAAGTTTCGCAATCTCATTTCCAAGCTCTTTCAGTGTAATTGCGCTGATTTCCTGTGGGCTGCCAAACTGGACAACAGTCAAAACTGCCAGAATCACTAACATCTGCACAGCTATTTTTCGTAGAATAAGCTTACAGTTAAAATTATTTTTATTACCGCTATTTCTTTTGCCTGCTGTTATATATTTTCCCATCATTCCTCTTACACGCTTGCATTACCCGGATACACACAAAAAATTATTTATTAAAGAGTTATTTTAATATATTTATTAATTTTTTTATACAAAACGCTGCAATGCTAATATCACAGCTCTGAAGAACAAAATTTTTTCTCATCTGAAAAAGTTTCCTTAAGATGCTAAACTGTTGTTCAAAGCATATCTTATTTGCAAATTTAAATAAAAAAAATTATCATTTATAACCGCCATGAAAATATTAGCTTTAAGCGATGAAATTGTTGAACATATATACAGCCCTTCCATAGCAAAAAGGATGCAGGATGTAGATTTTGTAATTTCCTGTGGTGACTTACCAAGTTACTACTTAGAATTTATAGTTACCATGCTGAACAAGCCCCTGTTTTATGTTTTTGGAAACCATCATAAAGATTTTATAAATACAGAAAAAGGCACTAAAAGAAATCATCCCGGAGGCTGCATAAACATTGATAATAAAATTGTTGCATACAAAGATGTATTAATTGGAGGGCTTGAGGGATCAATAAGATATAATGCTGGCAAGCACCAATACACTGATTTTGAGATGTGCCTGAAAATTAACAGGTTAAAGCCAAAACTTTACTTAAATAAACTTTTCAAAAAAAAATATATTGATGTCCTCGTTACACATGCTCCTCCATACAAAATTCATGACGGAGAAGACCTTTGCCATAGAGGCTTTAAGTGTTTCAACAAATTTATTAAAGCCTACAAACCAAAATATTTAATACATGGCCATACTCATCTGTATGGAACCGGCAGCAACTGGCAAACAGCTGCAGGCAGCACAAAGGTTATAAATGCATATGGCTATAGGATAATAGAATTTTAACGAAAAATATGAATACTTTTAAAACCGCTGATAGCAACTCAAAACAAGAATTTGAAAATGCCCGGTTCAAATCGCTTCTTAACAGCCTGAAATTTTTTCTCATTGGCAGAGAAAATAAACTCTTGTCGTTTGACAAGATAAAAAAAGGTCTTGGCCTCCATAATCAAAGATATCTTGGGATTAAAACAGTTAAAATAGACGAAATAGTAGGAAGCGTAGATAGATATAAAGATTTTGACAAACACTTTCTCCCAAAGAAAACTCATCTGATGCAAAGATGGGCCAACATTCACAAAGCATTTTCTGCAGATATAATTCTGCCACTTGTCAAACTTTATAAAGTAGGAAATATTTATTTTGTTGTTGATGGTAATCACAGAGTAAGTGTTGCAAAAAAAGTTGGCGCCAAATATATAGATGCAGAGGTAACAGAATTTATAACTAAAATCCCTGTTACCAGAAATATGGACCCTAAAGATATGTTTATTTTAACAGAAAGAGAGAATTTTTTAGATCTCACTAAACTTAAAAAAAACAGACCCGATGCAAAAATCAATATTACCATTCCCGGAAAATATAATTTCCTGCTAAAGCAAATAAATAAGCTTATGAACCAATTAAATGAGGACAAAAAGGAAGGTGAAGAAAAAATTAATTTTGAAGAAGCATCGCTATACTGGTATGACAATATTTATTTGCCTGCTATTAGTATCATAAACCATTACAGAATAATGGAAAACTTTCCAACCAGAACCGAGCCTGACCTTTACGTGTGGATAAATGAGCACAAGCGTTATTTAAGTTTAAAATACGGGAGACCTATCGTATTAAAATTTGCCGCAAAAGATTTCTCCAGAAAATACAAAGAAAAATTATGGTTAAGGATAAAACTAAAAATAATCAACTTAAGATATAAAATACTTTCAAAATTAAAAACTAAACTCCCGGGCAGTTAACTAAAGTATCGTACTCTTAGTATTTTACCTTCAACTTACTTTCAATGTCCCACTCTTATTCCCAGATAATCAAGAACCTTCTTTACAATTCTGTAGCCTTCTATAAAGGCAATTACCCTCATGTTCCCGCACCTGGGACATATTAGTGGGTTTATAATTAGTACTTGTTTATTACATTATATGTAATACAATGGTACTATGTTTAATCGTAATATTGAAATAGAATTTAAAAAGTGGATAAAAAGCCCTATCAGAAAACCACTGATCGTGCGCGGAGCAAGACAGGTAGGTAAAACAAGTGTTATTCGCAAATTTGGCCAGGGAAACTTCAACCAGGTAATTGAAATTAACCTGGAAAAAAAAGACCATCTGGCAGTATTTGATAAAGCAATCAGTGTTGAGGATTTCTTAAAGAGAGTATCTATTTTCTTTGATAAAAATGCAGTCCCAGGAAATTCTCTGCTTTTCATTGACGAAATTCAGGAATCAAAAAATATCATGGAGCTTTTACGATTTTTTTCTGAAGAAAAACCGCAACTGCATGTTATGGCTGCTGGTTCATTGCTGGAAGCAAAAATTGATAAAAGCTGGTCAATGCCTGTGGGCAGGATTGACTATAAATATATATATCCAATGACCTTTTTTGAGTATCTGGAGGCCAAAAAAAAGACCGCACTGCTTCAATCTCTTAAAAATATTAAACTGGGAGATCCGTTTGATTTTAAAGATCTGGCAATCAATTTATATAGAGATTATTTAGTCATCGGAGGAATGCCTGAAGTTGTAAACAGCTACATAAATACAGGCAGTTATGATGAAGTAAAAACTATTTTAAACCGGCTCCATACTGCATATATTGATGATATTAGAAAATATTCCAGATCAAACAGCGAAAATAAATATTTGGAACAGGTTATTGAATATGGCGCCAGAGCGGCAGGTTCACTTTTTAAATATGAAAATTTTGGTGGATCTTCTTATCGCAGCCGTGAAATGTCTCAAGCTGTCCATACTGTTGAAAAAGTAATGCTGTTAAGACAGGTTATGGCAATCAGTTCAACCAGATTGCCTATTATACCTAAACCAAAGCGCCCAAAGAAAATGATCTGGCTGGATATAGGGCTGGTAAATTTTATCAATAATGCCTATAAAGAATTAATTACAGGGGAATATAAAGGTAAGATAATGGAACAAATTGTAGGGCAAAGCATGATCGCTGGAGGTGTCCGTAAACAAATAGAACTTTATTACTGGGCAAAAAACCGGGCTGAAGGAAGCGCTGAGGTTGATTTTTGTATTCAGCATGGCTCCAAGCTGGTCGGTATTGAAGTTAAATCAGGTAATATCTTAAAAATGAGATCGCTTTTTAGTATGGGGCGTTCTAATAAGGACGTTATTCTTGTAAGAATATCCTGGGACAGCTTAAAAGTTGAGACGTACAGATTTTCAGGACAGAAATATGAGCTGCTGTCAATACCGTTTTATCTGGTTGACCGTCTGCCTGAATTGATTGATCAGTTTATTGGATGAAATTCCCGATATTTTTATTTATCAGAGCTGATGACAAGTATCTATAAATATGTGGCAGCCCTTTCATAGCAAAAAGAATGCAACCAGTCAATTAGGATATTTGTAATGGCCGGTAATGGTTTTCTTGCCAAGTATATCCATCTGGCATGTATAACCTGGGTCAATGTAATTATAAATTACCTTTGGAACTCCGCTCCTTGTTGTGCAATCTGATATAATTCCGGCATTATCGCTAAAACCATCCCCGCTCATATCAAAAAAAACTACATCTCCCGGAAGCCATGAGTTTAAATTTTCATAATTTGACGCATCAAAGTAAGTTAATAGAACTTCCCCATTTCTCTTAAAAAAAATCTCCAGATTCTGAATCCTGCGATAATCAATATCCGGATCACAAACTTTCTGGTTCCATATTTCTCTTAAGGGATATTCATCAAAATTATTGCTTATATCTTCATAAACCAGTCCTCTTAAATCAAACCCAGCCTCTGCAAACGCCCGTGCAATTATATCAGTGCATAGGGCCCATTCAGTCGGCGGGTCCCCGCCATGATAATAATTAGGTTCTCCGCTTCCTTCTATGAATATATTTTTAGCTTTAAGCTCCAGCTGATTTTTTGCGCCGAATAAAATATCCTTTCGGTCATTGATGCCATCGCTGTCTGCATCACCCGTACATCCCATACTGTCCAAATCTATTACCCTGTATCTCGGAAGTTCATTTGAAAGGGCAGTCGGTGCTGCATATTCCTTCTTAAAAGAAAATTCTCTTATGCTAATGACTGCAGCAAGGATCGCGAGTAGTATTATTATCACAATTAAAAAGTGTTTAATATTAAGTCTTTTGCTATGCTTATCCAAATTTCAAAAAATTATTTGCTTAAATTATTGCTTGCCAAATTATTTTGCCATTAAATATTCCAAAAACTTACCGCCAGTTATTTCAAAACCAGATACAAAAATTTCTACATTTAATATCCTTAAGATAGCTGCTGCCAGCATTATTAAAACAATAACAGTAAAAAAACTAATATAAATATAGTAAAACTTAGGGAAAACAATAGAATTGGTACTATCATCAGTACCGCTTCTGCTATTTTCTTTACTGCTTTTTAAAAACTGAATAATTATGAGTCTGAATATATTAACTGCTAAAAATATGAAAGATATGCCAGCTAAAATTAGAACTGCCAGATTAGAAATATCCATTTCCAGTAAGTTCCACTCTCTAAAATATATGGCAAAGAGCTCAATATAATAAAACCATGAAAGTAAGATTATTATAAGATTAATGCTTAGATAAGTATTGCTGCGCAAAAATCCCCTTATACCAAATTCAGAATCACTGCCTTTGCTCTTTTCTATGTTAACTGCAATACTATATGCAGGGAAAAAACTAATTGCCAGTATTGACAAGTTTACAATATTCAGCCACTGCACAGTTTCTATGCTTATAAAGCCGGCAGATAATGCACCGTAATTTAACAGATAAATACCATTAAATGATAAAAAAATAAATGAAAATATCCTTCTCATGCTTGTAGTCCTGGCAGCACCTATATTGCCAGAAACCATGCAAATAAAGGAAAGCGCCACAAATATCACAGCTGCATAAATAAAACAATTTTCTTTAATATAAAAAATTACTTCATTCAGCTTTCCCAGTAAAAAAATGCCTGCAGGAAAATATAAAAACCACACAACTGGCAGGGAGGAGTACTCGCATCTTCGCATTAATTTTAAATACGGGCCCTGGAATGGAAACAAGAATAAGTACAAATAAATAGCAACTCCGAAAATTATAATACCAGCTATGGCTATAGGATTAAGCAGCACTTCAGATTCTACAATTTGTCTAAAATTTCTAAAATCTGTTGAACCATATGTTACAGAGAATCCAAAAAAAACCATGGCAGCTGCCAGTGATGAGCTCATAAAAAATCTTGATATATACTTTGCACCAGTGCTCCACCTTGTATTTAAACTGGTTACCAGCTGAAAAATTGAAATCAAAAATGTACACAGGCTTAAAAATATTAAAAGGAAATTCTTAGAAATTATTATAAAAATAATACAACACACAGAGAGCAGCAGTAAAATTAGTATCTTTATAAAGTGTTCGTTTTCTATATTATTGGCAGAAATAAAAAATAGTATGTTTAAAGCGCCGAATAAAATAATTGTTATCTCAACTACCTGTAAAATTTCAAAGGATACCAGATGGCTCGAAAAGTTTCCAAGAGCTGCAAAGTTATAAATATTTGCAAGCAGCGCTGCTGTCAAAGATGCTGCAGCCAAAACAATTGTAAACTTTTTTATACATTTTTTTTTGGATATCCCAAAAAATATCATTATAACTATAGCAATTGACAGCACTATAATGCTGCAAAACGGATTTGTCTTACTAAAAATTGAAAATATCAAATTTCTAACTCCTGCCAGTATTTTTTTTACGCATTATTTATTTTCCAAGACTAACATTTAATTTATAAATCATCTTCTCCCCACCAGTCACTCTTACTTAGTTCAAACAGTCTAAAGTTATTTACAACACTTATGTTGTCCGGGTTACTGCTTAAATTGTTAAAACTTGAATAACTGTAAAAAACCATGCAAAACATAAACAAATACAAGGGAACTATTCCTAAAAAAATAAAAACTATTGCCCATGTTGCATCTTGATACAAAAAATAAGAAAAGCTTAAAAAATTAACCATGGAAGATATAACTATAAATTGAAGTGAAATTAAAATAGATACAATATCCACTCTATATAGCACCCCAAATAAACCAAATAAAAATAACAAAAAACTAAAACAAAAAACAAACTGGAGGCTCACTTTTTTACTCCTCTCTACTCATATCAAAAATAAGAATAAACCATAATGTAGAAATAAATAATACAGAAATTAAAATTATAACAGGGATAATATAACTTGCCTGCAGCTCCTTCACGACATTCGCTAAACTTATAACTGGCACTGCCTCATTTTTTATACATCCGGAAAAAAAATCAAAAGCATACCTATAAAATAAATAACCAATTCCAAGACATATTATTAGTGGCAAAACCAACCTTAAAACTTTACCTGCAAATTTGTCTTTTATTGTCATAGGCCCCTCAGACGCAATCTTTTTCTTCAGATAAAATTCTATGTGGGCTGTATATAAATAAAATAAAACAAAAAAACTTATAACAACTAAGCTTGTAGCAAAAAACAAAATTCCTGAATAAAATGAAAGGCTTAAAGTGCCAGAAAATAAAAATACTAAAAACAAAAACAGCATTCTTTTTTTGTTTTCAAGCATAGACAGGGATAGCAGGGAAAATATAAAAATTCCCGATATGCTAATGTAATGCATTATATTTATAACAACAGAGCTTTGCATAATTTATTATCACCTCAGCCAGAAATCCCTCAAATTGTGATCAGCCTGCTTTGCCAAATCCAATTTCTCAAGCTTAAGATTTTCCGCATTATGCTCTGCAAGCTGGTATTTATATGACATTTCAATTGCCCTTAGTTCACAAACTTCAACACAATTTCCACAAAAGATACATTTATTTAAATCCAAATAGAACTCTTTTAAACTCTCCCTGCCATCATTGCCAATAATTTTTTCAACTTTTATGCAATTTTGCGGACAAATTTTTTCACATCGACCGCACCCATTACAGATAACCTTAAGAGTGTCCAGATCCAGTTTTAGCCTTGGGAGACCTTTACTAACCTCAGGTATAATCATTTTTTCCTTCGGGTAGATTATAGTTCTTGTTCTTCTAAATATATTACCAAAGCTTATAAAAAAATTCTTTATAATTCTAGCCATCTTTTATTCATTTAATAAATAACAAATTTAAATAAAATTAAATACGTTTCTGCTTATAAGAAACCCTAATGTCAGTACAAAATTAATTATGGAGATTGGAATTAAAAATCTCCAGTTAACATTGGACAAATATATATAATCATCAAAATCTGAAGTAGCTTTATCTAAAAGAAGGAGTATAACAAAAATAATGTAAAATTTTAAAATCAGCGCTGCCTCGCCTCTGATAAAATATATACTATGCCATCCACCTAAATAAAGAATAATTAAAGTAATTATAAGGAAAAAAAGCCTTAAGTAGCCTGACAATCTGCTTATCACTTTCCCAAATCCGCCGCCTTCCTTATATGCATTATCTGAAAATATAAATAAATTCTTTTTATTTATACCTGATAATTTAAACTGAAACATGATTGCAGCAAAAACAACCAAAAAACCCATCGGCTGGTAAACTATATTCCAATACTCATACTGTGAGTTTACTATTTCTTTTAGACTCATCGTTCTGTTAACCAGTACTATGCTTGTTGCACTAAATATAATAGGAATTAAAAAAGATAACGTCATCCCTATCTTCTTAGTTATCTTTGCAAACAAAAAATTATACGAGGTTTCCCCGCCACTAATGACATTTAATATTAAAACCAGGATGTAAAAAAATATGCCTGCAAATAAACTATAGTCTACGTTTACCAAAACCAGATTCGGGGTAATAGGGATTACGCTCCACATTAAAAACGAAAACAAAAAAATGAAAACCTCCCAAATATTTATCTTATAATCCCTGGATAAGTATTTAAAAAGTTTAACTGCAGGGTAGCTTAACCCTCCCATTTTTGTTGCTCTGTAACCTCTTTTAAGCTCTATTCTGGATGTAAATATGCTATTAATGTATGAGCATATATACAAATTTACTACCAAAATAACAACCATATAAATTACTTTTTTTAAAACAACCAGCATATCATCACCACTGCTAACCCATTATTTCACCAGTGCTTATATCCAGGCTTGCTAGAATTAAACTGGCGTCATCTATTTTGCTTTTACTAAGAATCTTTTCACATACAGCAAGACTGTTTTTAGAGGGCCCTGCTACAACCAGAGATACGACTTTATTTTTTTCAACCTCAACATAAACTCTAAAAACTCCATGCGGGCATTCAACACTTGAAATCATGGTAGAGGATGGTAGGTCTATACGGGAAACATTAATCATTTTTCTAACAGCACCAGTTGGCATTTTGTTAATTGTTTGGTTTATTATTTTTATAGACTGGTGCAGCTCCCTAAACCTAATTAAAACTCTATCCAGGCAGTCTCCGTATTTCCCTAAAGGAACCATAAATGATGTATCTCTGTAAAAAAGAATGTCTCTCTCCTTGCGTAAATCACTTCTGACACCCGAAGCCCTTAAATTTGGCCCTGAAAGTCCGAAGCTGACAGCCGTACTTTTATCTATGATCCCTTTATTCTTCAATTTTTCTACCGTCTGGCTGCCCCCCAAAATCATTCCCTCAATTACTTTTATATTTTTATTTAAAATCTCCATATCTTTTTTAATGTTGCCTATCTCCACTTCTTCTATATCCTTTATAACTCCGCCTATCCTTATAAAATTAGGAAAAATTCTGGAGCCTGTCACATGCTCTATGAGTCTTAAAATTCTTTCTTTTTCTATTAAGGCTAAATTATATGCTACACTGCAGCCCAAAATCCTGCTCATGCTAACAATAAAACCTGTGTGATTTGAAATTCGAAACAATTCACAGATAAGCATTCTTATATACCGGGCTCTTTTTGGTATCTTTAACTGAAGTAATTTTTCAAAGTTCATACAAAAGCAAAGTTCTGGAAATATTGCT